>NZ_JBSPEI010000023.1:0-39914 GCF_055796175.1 Pseudocitrobacter sp. 2023LY-00077
AGGCTGCTGAGGATAAAAGCCAGGGGATACCGAAACCGGGAGCGCTTTAAACTGGGGGTGATGTTCCACTACGGAAAGCTGAATATGGCGTTCTGAGCCTTCCCACCATGATCGGGGAAGACCCATGAATATACAGTTACTTTATAAACCTCTCATTTGGATTTTGCAATGTTTTAAGGGCACGAATTGCGAATAACCCTATACAAAAAAAACCGCCGAATTGGGTCTTTTGGTCAGATAACAAGCAGGTCGTAACATGGCGAAGGGTGTTAACATCTGCTTTGTGCCAAAAGCAGAAGCTGTTAATTCGTGCCTAATATACTTCACTTAACGTATATCCCATCTCTGGTACAGAATATGCAATTTAAATGCTCAGGAAGTGGCAGGCTGAATAACAAAGGACTCCTTTGATTATAGGATGATTTGTATAGGCATTCATCGCACCATGTGCTCAGTTAACGCAACATAGCCAGTTGAACTTTGCTATTCTGTGAGAGGTGGTACCTTCTATCCAGTACGGATTTAATTAATGGAATAAATGATTATGAGTGAAAATGATACAATCCCAAAGAAGTCAACAAGCCATATTAACAAAGCGGTATTCTATACATCTGCTTTGCTAATTTTCCTTCTTGTCGCCTTTGCCGCCGTATTCCCGGATGTCGCCGACAAAAATTTTAAACTACTTCAGCAACAAATATTCACGAATGCCAGTTGGTTTTACATCCTTGCTGTGGCCCTGATTTTACTGAGTGTCACGTTCCTGGGACTCTCACGCTACGGTGATATAAAGCTGGGTCCAGACCATGCGCAGCCTGATTTCAGCTACCACTCCTGGTTTGCGATGCTTTTCTCAGCGGGGATGGGTATCGGCCTGATGTTCTTTGGCGTTGCCGAACCTGTAATGCATTATCTTTCGCCACCTGTCGGCACTCCAGAAACTGTTGCGGCGGCCAAGGAAGCAATGCGTCTGACCTTCTTCCACTGGGGACTGCACGCATGGGCAATTTATGCCATTGTCGCGCTGATTCTGGCGTTCTTTAGTTACCGTCATGGTTTGCCTTTAACGCTGCGCTCCGCACTCTATCCCATTATTGGCGATCGCATATATGGGCCTGTAGGCCATGCGGTTGATATTTTCGCTGTTATAGGCACGGTCTTTGGCGTTGCGACATCGCTGGGTTACGGTGTTTTGCAGGTGAATGCCGGTTTGAACCATCTTTTCGGGGTGCCCATCAATGAAACGGTGCAGGTCATTCTGATCGTGGTCATCACTGGGTTAGCGACGATTTCAGTGGTGTCCGGCCTGGACAAGGGAATACGGATCCTGTCTGAGCTCAATCTGGGTCTGGCGTTGTTGCTCCTGGCGCTGGTCCTGTGTCTGGGGCCAACCGTGCTTCTGCTGAAGTCATTTGTGGAAAATACGGGCGGTTATCTTTCGGAACTGGTGAGTAAAACGTTCAACCTTTACGCGTATGAGCCTAAGTCGAGCAACTGGCTGGGGGGCTGGACATTACTGTACTGGGGATGGTGGCTTTCATGGTCGCCGTTTGTGGGAATGTTCATCGCCCGGGTCTCCCGCGGACGAACTATTCGCGAGTTTGTCACCGGCGTGCTGTTTGTTCCCGCCGGCTTTACGCTCATGTGGATGACGGTGTTTGGTAACAGCGCTATCTATCTCATTATGAACCAGGGGGCTACAGACCTCGCCAATACTGTACAGCAGGATGTCGCGCTGGCTCTGTTTAATTTCCTGGAGCATTTCCCGTTCTCTTCCGTGCTGTCATTCATTGCAATGGCGATGGTCATCGTCTTCTTTGTAACATCAGCTGACTCGGGGGCAATGGTTGTGGATACTCTGGCATCAGGTGGAGTGGCAAACCCCCCCCTTTGGCAGCGAATATTCTGGGCCGCGCTCATGGGAGTTGTTGCAATTGCGCTTCTCCTTGCGGGAGGGCTAAGTGCGCTGCAAACGGTGACAATAGCGAGTGCATTGCCCTTCTCAGTGATCTTACTGATATCCATATACGGATTATTAAAAGCCCTGCGTCGGGATTTGACCAAGCGTGAAAGCCTTAGCATGGCGACAATTGCTCCGACTGCGGCGCGTAACCCGATTCCATGGCAGAGACGGTTGCGCAATATCGCTTATCTCCCAAAGCGCTCTCTTGTGAAACGCTTTATGGGCGACGTTATCCAGCCCGCCATGACGCTGGTTCAGGAAGAACTTAACAAACAGGGGACGATAAGCCATATAAGTGATGCTGATGACGATCGTATTCGGCTTGAAGTCGATTTGGGCAATGAGCTGAACTTTATTTATGAAGTGAGACTTCGTGGCTATAACTCACCGGCTTTCGCCATGGCTGCGATGGACAATGACGAGCAGCAGGCTGAGCAACATCGATATTATCGCGCTGAGGTCTATTTGAAAGAAGGCGGTCAAAACTATGATGTGATGGGCTGGAATCAGGAACAGCTGATTAATGACATACTCGACCAGTATGAAAAACACCTGCACTTCCTGCACCTCGTTCGTTAATACAAAAATGCCGTCCTGCAGGGCGGCATTTATTTTACCCGAACTCAATACAAGGATATGCAGAATGATTTCACGCTGGCAATGGATTCTGAAACAGACATTTAAAAAAATATGGTTCAGGGCAACATTATTCGCAATTGTCGCGATAATAACGGCCCTTTTATCTGTTCTTTTTAAATCGATGATACCTGAGTCAGTTTCGGTGAAGGTTGGTGCGGAAGCAGTCGATAACATTCTGAACATACTGGCATCGAGTATGCTCGCAGTGACTACATTTTCGCTAAGTATCATGGTCACAGCTTACGGTTCTGCCACTACTAATGTGACGCCCAGAGCTACGCGTTTAGTTGTTGAAGACGTAACCACACAAAATGTACTAGCCACCTTTATCGGTTCTTTTCTCTTCAGTCTGGTAGGGATTATTGCCCTCAATATGGGAGCTTATGGAGAAAGGGGGAGAGTCATTTTATTCATTGTCACACTGGTTGTCATTGCCTTAATCCTCATCACATTGCTTCGCTGGATACAGCATTTGACCTCTCTGGGGAGGGTTGGTGAGACAACGGCAAAAGTAGAACAGGTGGCCATCGAAACATTTATTGCGAGAGCAAGAAATCCTTGTCTTGGTGGATATCCATGGCTTGAGAATAATAAACAACCGAAAGGAACGGTTGCAATACATCCGGAGAAGATTGGCTATGTTGAATATATTGATATGGTGAAACTCAGCAAGCTGCTGACCAATGATCCCCGTCATGTATATCTCGTGGCGCAGCCAGGCAGTTTCATACATCCGTCCATGCCAGTTTTCTACCTGAGTCAAGACCAGGAATCATCTATCAGCACCGATTTACTTGAGACAATTATTGTCTCGGATGTACGTTCATTTGCTCAGGATCCCCGGTTTTGTCTTAGCGTCATGGCCGAAATAGCTTGCCGGGCCCTTTCCCCCGCAGTGAACGATCCTGGAACCGCCATCGATGTCATTGGCAGAGGTGTTCGTATACTTTCTGCTTACGCGCAGAATAAATCTGAGGAAATAGAAGTGAAATATCCTTCAGTACATGTTGCACCACTTCAAAATAACGATCTACTGGAGGACTTTTTCTCACCTGTCGCGCGCGACGGTGCCAGTATGAGGGAGATTCAGATAAGAGTCCTTAAAGGGCTGTCTATGCTGAGTAAGGGTTGGCCAAGAATATTTGCTGAACCCGCACATATACTGGCATCTGAAACTTTAGAGCATGCAAATCGAGCTGATCTTATAGCCCATGACAAATATCTCATAAAATCAATTTATTATAATTTATTTAGTGACGAAAATCCTACTAAAAAACCATAGTTGTGGAGCAAGCGATTCGATTGTTGGCAAGACAAAGGAAAAGCTTTCGCATGAGAATGGGCGTCTGCTTTGTGCAAAAGCGGACGTTGCTAATTCTGCACTGTTCAGCGATGATGCTGTAGCGACAGGCTCTGCCACTGCCCAGTCGGCAAAAGCGACCACTTTGCCGCTGTTGGGGATAAACTGGTTGATGCCCTCGCGCAAAATCACTTATTCTTTTGCGTTAATAAAATGTAGGAGATGAGTCATGACAGGCGAAAATCGTGGACGGGGAAGGCCTCGAAAGACAGAAAGTACCTATGCAGATACTCGTAATGATCTGATCCGCAGCGGCCTTGAACTGCTGACGCAGAATGGTTTTCTTGCGACGGGAGTCGATGCCATTGTTAAAAATGCCAATGTCCCTAAAGGCTCATTTTATTACTACTTTAAGAGTAAAGAGGATTATGCTCAGACCGTTCTGAACGCCTATGACAGTTTCTTCGAGCATAAACTCAAAAAACATCTACATGAATCATCCTGCACACCAATGGTACGTCTGGAAAATTTCATCAATGATGCCTGTGAAGGAATTAAAAAATACAATTTTACTCGCGGCTGCCTGGTTGGAAATATGATGCAGGAGAGTCCGGGGCTTCCCCAATCCTTTATTAAAGTGCTACAGAATATTCTTGAGAGCTGGCAGGCACTTGTTGCGACCTGCCTGTCCGACGCGTTATCTTCAGGCGAAATAAGTTCAAATATGAATAACACACAACTGGCGGCTATTTTCTGGAGTGGCTGGGAAGGTGCGGTAATGCGTGCCAAACTCTATTGTTCTACTCAGCCTGTGTACGACTTCTGGAGCTATTTCAAAACCTCGGTAAGCTATCAGTGTTCTCAGGAAGCAGCAACTGACCAGTAAAAGGGGCCGCAGCCCCTGAAACTTATTACACCAAGACTGAGCTCGGTATCCATCTAATTAGCTACATTGAATAACTGCACGACCGCGAATTCCGCCACTCAGAAGTTTTTCAGCCACATTGATGGCGTCACTGAGAGGATAAACGGTAGTGAGGCTATCCAGTCTGGACTCTGGTAAATATTTTACCGCCTGTTGCCAGATTGCTGCTCTTTTCTCTTTCGCGAACATGACACTGTCAATCCCTTTCAGCGTGACACCACGCAGAATAAACGGAGCCACATTGCCCATCAAATCCATCCCCTGAGCCATGCCGCAGGCTGCAACAATACTGCCATATCGAACCCCGGCGCAGGCATTGCAGAGTGTATGGCTACCGACTGTATCAATGGCGGCAGCCCAGCGTTCTTTTTGTAACGGTTTTCCAGGGGAGGCAAGCTCGGAGCGATTAATAATCTCCTCTACACCGACCGTTTTATAAAGCCAGGCAGCTTCTTCCGGACGACCAGTAGACGCGGTCACGCGGTACCCCATCGACGCCAGGATCATGCCCGCAATGCTCCCGACACCTCCGCTGGCACCGGTTACAAGTACCGGGCCATCTTCAGGCTTAATATCATGATTCAATAATGCGTCGACACACAGCATCGCGGTAAAACCAGCTGTTCCGATTGCCATTACATGTTTGCTATTTGCGCCAGCCGGGAGCTGCGTCAGCCAGTCTCCATTTACCCGCGCTTTTTCGGAAAGCCCACCCCAATGTTTTTCTCCTACACCCCAGCCGGTCAGCAGGACCTTATCCCCAGTCTGATATTCAGGATGTGAACTGGCGGACACTGTACCGGCAAAATCAATACCTGGCACCATTGGAAAGTGCCGGACGATAGGCCCGCGGCCCGTAATAGCCAGTGCGTCTTTGTAGTTGATAGATGAATAGTCGACATTGACCTCCACATCCCCCTGTGGCAGCTCGCTTTCAGCGATTTCAGCAATTTGCGTACTGTAGCGATCATCTATTTTATTGATTAATAATGATTTAAACACTTCTGCCTCGTCTTTCCGGTTGAATGTCATTTAGCTAGAAAGTAGTCAATAAATAATATTGACTGATCGTCTAATAATCAACACTACTATCCCAGTGTTTTGTCAGAAAACAAGGATTGTTTTTCTTTTCATCAAGTTAAATCTGTCATTTTTGATTAATATCAAGCCAGATTCGGTTTTCAATTATGTAGGCATCAATGTTAGCGGTCCTGCAAGATACGCAGTCGATGCTTCAGAGCGTGCTGATGATGAGATAAAAGAAGTAGGCTTAGATTAGTTGGTCTGCTATTCGCTCAGAGAGGACGATTCTAAAAAAATGCCGCTTACAGTGCGGCAGTGAACAAAGTTAAGCTACAGCTTCATACGCAGAACAAATCTCAGGAAGATTCGCTCTAACCAGAGCCTCAGCGAATTGCGGAGGCACGGCATTCCCGCAGCGCGCGACCTGTTTATCCTTCGCATACTTCACGCCGCGGTAGTCCTGGTCAATGATGTACCAGTCCGGGAAGCCCTGCGCCCGGTACAGTTCGCGCGGCTGTAACATGCGTATACCAATATCAACAATGCGATACGTCACGCCATCGATCACCACCAACCCGGTACAATCCTCACCACAGTATTTGCGCAGGAACGCCAGCGTTTGTTGCGCGCGTTCTTCGTCGTACTCATCTACGGCAAGATGAGTTTCAACGTTCCCTACATGCAGGCCACCAGCCGTGACAGTCGGCATTGGCGCGTCGGTGCGTTGTCCATCCCGGCAGGTTCCGCGCAATTTAACCAGGTGAGAAGCAACCACAGCATGGTGATCGACGGTGGTCACAGAATGCATCGGCTCATCCATCCCCACTCCGGCGCCCTGGTAATTCCCGCCGTAATGTTTAATGAGATGTGCAGCGGCAACCGCAAATTTATTACCGCCAGCGGTGACCGTGCCAAGCGGGCTATCAAGTTTCAGCACACGCGGCTCTTGCCCTGGACGTTCGCCATAACCCATCTGAATCAGCGTTGGCGTCACCAGCTGTGATTTACCGCCACCGCCCGCGGTGATAGTTGCGCTCGGTTCGTCTGCCCGGTGGCCGATACTGGCACCAAACTGCCGGGCAATAACCGGAGCCACCAGGCAACTGCGCGATTGCTTCAGAATAGTGTGAGCGGGTTTATTTAGTGGGCGCGGCTTCGCCTGATATTCACTGCCCCCATTGCCAGCCAGGAACGGAGTGATCGCCGCCTCAACCAACCCAAGAGCATGACCATTGCCGCCCGGGCGCACCGACGTCCCAGCTGTGACAGTGGGCACAGGTTCGGTCACTGGCTGCCCGGTTGCACCGGAGCGAAACTTCGTCAGGTGTGGGACGGCAATCGCATAGCCCGGCGCTTTGGTGATGGTTTGCAGCGGATCGTTAAGTGTTTGTCCACGGAAGCAGTCATATACAGTGCGCGTGCTGGTGTGGTTGCACTTAACGATAAACGGCGATGCGCTGTCGATAACAAAACGCTGGATTCCGCGTGCAATGCGTTTGAGAGTATTTTCCGCCAGCGACTTTTTGCGACCAAAGATTGATGGTGTCGGAATTGACCAGTCGATACATTCCGCAGCGGTGTGATACGGTAACAACTTGCCCGCCTGAACTGCTGGTGATTTCGGATCGCCGTGAGTCGGTTCCGGCCATACAATCGGTTTACCATCGCAGCGCATGATCATGAAGAAACGCTTTCTGATTGTAGGCGTGCCGTAATCACAGGCGCGCAGCTGGCGGTGCTCAACAACATAGCCGAGCCCTTTAACCAGACGAGCGGCATCCTCACTATCAAGGGGGATATTCAGAAAATCGCAGCACTCCGCCAGCGCCGGGTGTTCAGCTGAAATCCCAGTGGTGAGCATGCCGATAAACGCCTCAAATGTCTCTCCAGCGCGCGCCGGGTCCGGACGCATTTCACCGGCCAGCAGCGGCCCCCACGTTTTAAATTCTTCGACATTCTCCAGCTTCATCACCCGCGGCTTAACATCCAATCCCCAGCGCAAAACAACCCAGGCCAGCCCGCGGATTGCTTTTTCGACTGGTTTGGCCCCCTTTGCTTTTGAAAAATGACGACAGTCTGGAGAAAACCACGCCAGCGCTACCGGGCGGCCTGCGGTCGCAACCTTTGGCTGGATATCATAAACATCTTCGCAGTAATGCAGCGTGTTTGGGTGGTTCGTCGTATGCATCGCAACAGCATTCTGATCGTGATTGATAGCGATATCCACACTGCGACCAATAGCCAGCTCTATCCCAGTGCTGGCACCGCCGCCACCAGCAAAATTATCAACAATGATTTCATTCAGATTCACGCGTATTTCTCCATTGCTGTGGCCAGTGAACGGGCCGCCGTTACGATTGCCGGTACTGGCATTTTCTCCAACCACATGCGATTGATATGGTGCTTCAGGCGGCGCTGGTGATGCGCCGGGAGTAACCCGGCGTTATCAACTTGTGAGAAGACCACACCTACCTCTGCAGGCCAGACTGTCTCGGGAACATCCATCAGCAGGAGGTTTTCAAGTTCAATGATTCGACGAGTGGCATAATTGAGTTGCGCGTCCATCTATTCACCCTCCACGGCTACGCCAGCAGCGGTGCGGGCGAAAACTATCACGCCATCATCAGGACGTTTACGCGGTAAATAAATTTCAGGACGGGGCCAGAGCGCAATGAATCGTGATTCTCTATTCTCCAGCCGGCAATATGCTTTCTGGCTCATCACACCTACCGGGCGAAGTGTCGACTCCATACGCTCCAGCTCAGCAATGCGCTTTTCGGCAATATCCAGCTCATTACCCAATTTCTCAGCCATATGAAACCAGTTGGCTCGTTGCTCTTCTTTGGCTTCCAGCCTCTCTAGCAGCGCCAGCACGTTAGCGGGATTAGCCAGGGCGATGAATTCTGCATTGCGCTCTGCATTTTCCTGTCCATCGAAACCAGGCCATTTGATAACGTCTCCGCAGCGCTTATCCTCAAGCGTATGAACTGCATAAGTCCCGGATGCATGGTCAGAGAAAGCACACCATTCGCCCTGGGTTGCTTTCAGCGCCGCCGCTTTCATACGCTGCGCCAGTTCAAGTTCTGTTGTCATGCTCATGCTGCACGCTCCTCAAACAGAACATCACCGTCCAGCCCACCAACCTGATAAATGATCGCGCCATCCTCGCGGTATTCACTCGGTGCAGCGCTCCAGGAATTGCCATTTGGCTCGTCATCATCACCAACCTGGACAAAACCACCAGCAACAACTTGAGCAGCGTACATTTCCCCTTCAGTCCAGTAGCCTTCAGTGTCTTTGATGCATTTGACGAATAACTGGTTGCTCATAACCCCTCCCGATTATTTCTCGCCTTAGCCAGCAGACTGTTAAGCATTTGCGCGCTGGTGCTCACACCGAAGGGCTGACAACGTATTGCGCTGTAGTAACAAACGCGATCAACGATTTCATTCATCACCTGACCAGCATCACGCATGCGGTGCATCTTGGAGCGAACGCCATCCACAGAAACGTCAAGATGCTCTGCAATTGCGAAGACCGTCGATTTCGGGTTTGCAGCCAAAAAATCCAGCACCGCGTTCGTATCGATTTTTTTCTTAGCCATAGTTCCGATTCCCCCTCATTTGACGACCCGCAGGTGCGAGACGTTCTTGCGGTAGCTACCCCAGTCAAAGTTCACCCACATACCGCCATCCATCTGAAGGCGATCGAGAATCCGCTCACCAAGCGTATTCATCAGGGAGTCATAATTCAGGTTGGTCAGAATGCCAACCGGGCGCATGGAAGAGAGACGTCGATCGATAACCTGATTCAGAATCACCTTTTCGCCGTTACTCCCGCGCTGAATACCTACTTCGTCCAGGATGAGCAAATCGACACGGCAAAGGTCGTCCAATAAATCAGCTTCAGACTGTCCACCGTCGTAACATTCGCGAACTCGTAGCATCAGATCTGGAATGGTTACCGCCAGCACTGAACGCCCACCACTAAGAAGGTGGTTACCGATCGCCGCCGCAAGATGGTTTTTCCCAGTTCCCGGCGCGCCGCTGAATACGAAACTCGCGAAACCGGTACCGAAGTTATGCGCGTAGCTTTTCGCCAGGGTGTAGGCTTTGCGCTGCTCCTCGCCGGACACTTCGTAGTTTGCAAATGTGCAGTTGCGATGCAGACTCTGGATGCCTGAGCGACCGAAGATTTTTTCTGTTCTCGCCTTCTGGTTCAGTTTGTCCAGTTCTTCACATCGCTTGAGGCCTTCTTCCCGCTGCCACGCCAGCAACTCAGCTGCACTGGTGAACTTTGGCTGAACGCCTGGCGGGATGAGTTTCTTCAGGCGCTCGAGCGCGCTGCCGGTACTAATCATATTTTTCATCGCTACCCCCTGAACCCTGGTGGGATGGAGTTATCTGGACGGGAAATGGCATTCGGATCCCGCATACCTGACGGCGCTGTCACTTCCCAAGCTTCCTCGTAGTGTTTCGAGGGACCAAAGAACGTTGCCGCCTGTTTCACGTACTCGGTATTCAGCTTCCCCGTGGCCCTCACGAAATCGGCATAACGCCGGGTGCCATCAAGCAACTCCTGAACTGTGGCGCCTGTTTTAACCCTGGCAGTCCAGGCTTTGCAGGCGTCAGCCTTACTGTTGCCTCCTGAACGCTTTGGATAAATCGCCCATACCTGTTCGAAATCGTCCGGGTAGGGATTTTTTTTCGGTGATACACCACCATCGGAAGAATCATCACTCTCAGGGGGGGTGGCGGAGCCATGCCCCAAAGTGTTTTCTTCTTCCTGTTCCTGTTCCTGTTCCTGTTCCTGGTTAAGGAACGGTTCCAGAACCCTTTCAGAACCCTTTAGTTTTGCGCCTCCGATATGAGCTATCGCATCATTCATAATCCGCGCCAGCTCTGGCTTGACGGTCGATTTATCCGGCACCTGAGAAAACAGACGCATGGCCGCTATACCCTGATTTGGATTCTCAACAGGATTCCAACTCATGAAGTTCCGAATAAGAACCCATTTCGAGTCAAAATCACGCGTTGCGAAACCGTTCTTGGATAGCTCATCAAACCCTTTCGAAACCCTTTCAGAAGTCCAGTTGAGGTCTTCCGAAACGTATCCATCAGGCAGCCGAAAACACCCAATCATGTTCGTGTGTTGCCCCGTGAGCAGGTACAGCGCAAGCAGACGGGCATCATCAGAAACCCGACGCATTCCATCGCTTATCCAAAAAGATGTATGCACCTTGCCGTAATCACGCATAAAAACCTCTGAATGCTTAAAGTGCTGTCGGTTCGTCTGTTTTGGCGGAGTGCTTAAAGACCACCTCAACGCACAAAAAAACGCAGTCCTGACAGATTGAGACGCCCGGTCCGGCGACAAGAACGCCAGCAACTTCAACATTCGTCTTTCCGCAAAACGAGCATTTGTGTGTTGGCTGGATGTTTACCTCTGTACTGGTTACTGACATACTGGCCTCGCAATAACTCTCCGTTTTTGCAACCGAAGACTGGCTGTGTTGGCGCACAACAGTCTTCACCCATTCAAAACAGCCTCTGCTGCGGCTGATTACGCTTAACGCGCTTCTTCTCGAACTTGTCTGATGGCAGTGTTTGCTTCTCTGCCCATAGTTTTGCGTGACGCAATACATCATCAAAAATCCTTCCCTTTCGGCTTGCCTGACTCATTCGCTTGTACATATCGACCGCCTGGAATGCCCCCCCCCTGCGCGACCGCCGCAGTGAAGCCCTGTTTAATCAGTTCGTCGCGAACATGCTTCTCAATGAATTGGATGTGGTTCATCTCGACCTCACATCATTCCCGGCGCAAGTGCCGCGATACCGCTAATCACCTGACACATTGCCTCCGCGGGAAGCATGGCCAGCATCTTTTCGATTCCCTCGCGAACTTCTTTTACCACCTGGTGCTGTGGCGCATTGAGCATCAGCGCCTGCTTCGCTTCAGACAGCTCCTTCTCCATTGCAGCGAACCGGGTCATGAAGCAATCCTGTGAAACAAGCCGTCCGCGAAACTCCAGCGGCAGAACAGCAAGAATTGCCGGAGTGAGTAAGCGAACATTGGCCTTTGCGGTTGGCGTGGCACCGTCGAGCCAGCGAAAAAGTTTCTGCCGCTGGCGGCTTAGGTCCACAGGAAAATCCAGCTCATAACCGCCCTGCCGTTCCCACTCTTCGACGATGAGTCCGGTAACCACATCCTGGTTGTTGATGGATGACGCCCAGGCACGCACCGCATCACGGACTTTTTCCGGGGTAATTTCCTGTTCACATTTGTGATAACGGTTTATCAATTGGTTACCGCGAAACGCGGTATCCTGATGAGTATTCAGAGCTTGCATGATTACGCTCCTTGCTTTGGTAGTCCGTCGGTTGGGTTTGGGTACAGATCAGGCCGCAGTTCGTGCGGGGTGACGCCGGTAGCGCTGTAGATTGGCAATACTCGATCAGCTGGAACCACGCCTTGATAGCGATTCCGCCAATGACTGATGGTCATTGCGCTTACCTCCAGTAGTTCGGCTAACCGGGTTGCAGTGCCTGCTCTGGTAATGGCTTTATCAATTGCTTTCATATTTAACCCCAGTGGAAACACCGCAAATTAAACATAATGTTTATATTATTGTCAACATTTTGAATATTGAGCTAATAAACTTTTGGTTTAGAATCCTGTTATGAAAGAAAAAACTCATCAGATTAATCACCCACAAGTGCAGAGGCTCAACGAGATCCTTGAGCTTAAGAAGTTGACCAAGTCGGACATGGCTCGCATATGCGGGGTCAGTGCTCAGTCGGTCAATAACTGGTTCGTGCGCGGCACAATTGGGAAAAGTTCGGCGATAAAGCTGGCGGATGCGCTAGGGGTAAGCCTTGAGTGGGTTCTTGGGCAGGAAGTTGACGAGAAAGATGGCTTAAAAGCAGATGAGAAAAGACTGCTAGAACTCTATCGCCAGTTGCCAGACGACGAAGAAAAACAGAACCTCCTGAGGATCATTTCTCTTCGCCTGAATGAGTTGGATAAGCTGTACGAGAAGTACATGAAAGGGCGGATCCGTTCGCAGGGCGAATGAGTTAAGTGTTTATAATGAGTGAGTTGCTGTTGCCGAACGATGAAACAGATCTCTTCTGGGTAACAAATCTAATTATATTTTAATAGAGAGAATGGTAATGGAAGCACCTTATCAACTTGAGTACTCAGAAAACATCTATTATTCAATTGGTAACAACCCAAGTATCAAAGAGATAATCGAATCCCTTCAAGGCTGGGAAGCAATTATCAAACAATCAAAAGGAGTCCTTGCCGAACTAACGGGAAGTGATATCCTGGACATAGAAGTCAGGGTACAAAAGTTAGAAGTTGGAAGTCTTACTGAAAAAATTCTGATTAAGTTAGGTTTTGGCAACGAAGAGAATTTCGATAAATTTCTCGAAAATGCGCATGAAAGATACATCGGAGAAGGAAAAATGCGTAGCGCCTTAGTTTGGACGGTAATTGCTGGTGTGCTCGCTACGGGCATGTATCTTGCCGTCAAAAATATGGCTCCTGACAATGCATCCCACTTCGAAGCAAATAACAATGTTATCATTAATATCGGAGCTGGTGAAACGAGCATATCACCAGAAAGGATCCAATCCGTACTTAACAGTACATTGATTGATAAGAAAATAGCTGCCAAGGGCGCCGTTAAAATTTTATCACCAGCCAGAAATGATGATAACGCAACATTGTTGATAGGTAGTGACAACGCATCTGTCACGATACCCTCTGATTTAATATCAAAAACCCCAACCGAAGTTTCCTTTGAGGCTGATACCTATGTCAGAGATCATTATGATGTTGATCTTGAGATTAGAGCTCTAGATCTCGATAACCCGAAAAAAGGATGGGCTGCAGTAATTCCAGGGTTAGTGGATAGAAGGGTAAAGCTTGTACTAGCACCAGGGATAAAGCCTGAAGATCTTTCGCATAAATTTGCATTTAGAGCTGATGTAGCAATAACTTACAAGCTTACATCATCAAAAGGTGATGCATACAAACCGACTGAGATATTTTTGAGCAAACTAATCACCGACTGATTGATCCCGGCCACTGTGCCGGTTTTTTTATACCCTCACCCACCAGCTCCCTGCCAAAATAAAGGCCAGAACTTCCCGCTCCCGACCTTAACGTCGGGATTTTTTTGTCCAAAATCTGTTGAATACTCACCCCAAACCCACAAATAAACATTTTGTTTATTCGTAAATACTCATTCTGTTGACACTGGTTTAAACTTTGTGTTTAATGAAATCACCCAAACGCACTACGAACCACCTAGGCAGGACGCCCACGAAGTAGCCGCCGACGGCATATGAAAAGTCGGATGAGGTGGATTAATCAACGCGCATCAGGTGTAAACGTTCCGCAGCTCAGCGATACGAGCAGAGAGGGTGAGATGAAAGGCAATACGAAGAAAACAGGCATGTACGGATTTGGAGCCTGCTGGTCACGAATTATCGAATCACGTCAAAAACCGATGCAACTACCAAGCTCTCGGGAAAATGGTGGTACAGGGATGGATAGCCCCGAACATAAGCATATGCGCCATCTCGTTAGAAAAATGGCTAGAACAGGCGGGATTCCTCGAGGCAAAGCCTACGCGAAAATGTACCGCCTGGGATATCGCAGTGAGAGCCGGAAAGACTTTATGCGAGGGACTCAATAGGTTTCAGGGCTAATGGCTGATCCTGTTCTGGCACGTATCGCTCTTTAACGATAGCTGCCAATTTTTGTTTAAGCACAGGATCATTTTTTGACGTAACAAGACCATTAACCTTTTCCGAAAGTGAAAACCATCCGTGTTCATCACATATGTAAACCACTGATGGTACTTCACGAATCGTAGGTGGCTTTGAATTGATGCTAACAACCTGATTGACATGGTTAAAAGACATAGAGCCTACACCACAAATAGGGCACGGCTTAGTTACTGATTTCATAGTTGTTCCTTGCTGGCTGTGTGAGAACTACCAGCATATCACCACCGAGCCTGAAGTGGATAAAAGACAGGCATAACGTGAGGGTAATCAAGATGGTTCATCAGCATTATGGTACTCAGACAGTCAACCGCGGCGCAGTTATGCCGGGCATGCTCGTCAAACACAATGATTCGACCTGGACTGCATCAGCTAATGCGCGCGGTCGTTTGTATCTTCAGCGTGGCATGGAGAGAACCTACATCAAAGACTTACTGGTTGAGGTTTATCTAAACGGTTTAGGGCATGGCCTTAGCCATTAACGGGAGGAGTTATGCAGGAGAAGAAATGCGCTTACCACCTGTGTGGAAAGACTATCGAGCAGGGAAAAAAAGTTAAGAATGTGCTGACGCTGATTCACGGCGCGCAGCTGAAGCACCAAGAACGTGATTACTGCTCTGTTCGTTGTGCTTCATACGACCAGATGGCACACGAATCATAACGTAAAAACCCGCGCAAGGCGGGCCTGTACGTCCGGTGCTTCCGACCAAAGTTACACCGGAAATTACACAAAACCAATGAACACCCAATGGGCGCTATCAATGGCCCGGGGATTCTAACATCCAAAATTGAGGATCTCACATGGAATTCTTCTACGTGGTTAAAGCCACTCAGAAATCCGGCAAGCCAGACGCAGTCGTCTGGTTCACGGCAAAAACCGAAGCACGCGCCAATCTCCAGCTCGATGTTGAACTGGAAGATGCGAATATTGAGACCGGACGCGGTAAAGATTATCAGAAGCCGATCCGCACTGATTTCCCCGTATTTAATGACCTCCCGGAAGAAAGCACTGTTGATTTAACCTGGTGCGAACGCTATGAGCTGGCGGAAGACATGCGCACCTGGCAACTGAAGCCCGGCAGCAAGCCTGATGATGCCTTTCACAATGAAAGCACACCAGCGGCTGCCGCCGATGCCACCGCGCCTACCGATGCGAACGCAGTAACCACTACGCAAGAAGCAGAGAAGGAAGCTGTTGACCTATTCGCCTACGGCAAATTTCCATACGAGAAAAAAGTACTCGGCACCTGGTTGTACGGGCTTTTCGATACGCTGACTACTGAGCAGTTGCAGGAGATTGCGCGTGTAGAGATGGATATGGATGAAACATACGCCCAGAACGTATTGCTGGCCGCGCGTGATTTCAAAACTCGTCCTATTGAGCACGTGTTCCCGGAAACACTGGCCGACCTGTTTACTGCCACAAAATCAATCTGGCCGGTGGACGGTAAAGCTCCGATGCTCAATGACCTGATCACATTCTTTGCTGAGTGGCTCAATACACATCAGAGCGATCGCGTTTCACGCGACGATGTAACGGCGAAGTGGTTCGCAAAACATAATAAGGCGACGCTGGATAAACAGCCGGTTACACGAACTGACGTAGGCACAAACGCAGGCGGCGGCAATAAAACCGACCGTAACCCTGAGTTAACCCACACGCTGGACTCATTAGACATTGAAATTGCACTGGCCACCCTGCCGATGGACTTCAACATCTACGACATTCCTGGTGGTGTTTATCGTCGGGCGAAAGAGATCGTCAGCAAAAAAGAAAGCCCTTTCAAAGAATGGTCAGCAGCTCTTCGCAAACGTGCCGGAATACTCGATTACTCCCGCGCAGCCATTTTCGCACTAATCAGGGAGTGCCACCCAGAGCATTTCCAGTATCCCGGACGTCTCAGTGGATACATCAACGCTAACCTGACGGAAAGCAACCACGAAAAACCTTCTGATGAAACATTGAAGGCTGCTCGCCACAACCCTGCACAAAGCTGGGATAAGGAAATCAGTGACACACTCGCAGCGGAGCGCGGGGAATTTGTTGATGGAATCAGCGACCAGGAAGATCCGAAGTGGGTACGCGAAGACCTGACATCGACTAAACAGCCTGAAGTCACCAACGTTGGCGGAGGGATCTTCTCCGTTGAAGGTTTGATGATGAATTCAAAACTCTATGGCAACAAAAGCGAGACCACCAGCAATGGCCAGATGGAAACGACTGAGCAACCCCAAGCCGAAAATAGCGCTGCGTTACCAGCAGGCGAAGGTACTGTGGAAGATGATTCGCAGGCAGATACCGTAACGGAAACAGTATGTACCGGATGTGGCGCTATTGGTGGTGGGCATTGCCCGGACTGTGGCTCTGTGACGGGTGATGCAACATATGCAGCGATGGAATCCGGTTTGAAAGAAGAACTGGACACGCTGGAGCATGACAGCAACAAACAGGAAACTCCGACAGCTGAAACGCCGATTACGGCAGAAGACACAGCACCGGAATTGGAAAAAGCCAGCGAGCCGGAAGACCTGAAGGCAGAACCAGCCATCGAGTACCCGGCATTCTTCGAGCCTGGCCGTTATGAAGGTTTACCAAACGAGGTATATCACGCCGCCAACGGTATCAGCAGCACCCAGGTTAAAGATGCTCGCGTGAGCCTGATGTACTTCAATGCGCGCCACGTTGAGAAGACCATTACGAAGGAACGCTCTCCGGTTCTGGATATGGGGAACCTTGTACATGCACTGGCGCTGCAACCTGAGCAACTGGATGCAGAATTCAGCGTTGAGCCAGAAATCCCGGAAGGCGCATTCACGACAACCGCAACGATCCGGGCGTTTATCGATGAATACAACGCCAGCCTTCCGGCGCAGCTGTCTGCCGACGACATCAAAGCATTGCTTGAAGAGTACAACGCCACCCTGCCGCCACAGCTACCGCTGGGTACTTCTCTGGAAGAGACCGGCCAAAGCTACATGGCTCTGCCAGCTGAGTTTCAGCGTATTGAAGAAGGCCAGAAGCAGACCGCAACGGCAATGAAAGCATGTCTCAAAGAGTACAACGCCACCCTGCCCGCTCAAGTGAAAACCAGCGGAAGCCGTGACGCTTTACTCGAGCAGCTGGCGGTGATTAACCCTGACCAAGTAGCACAGGAAGTGCAGAAACCGCAGCCGCTGAAAGTATCTGGCACAAAGGCAGATCTGATTCAGGCCGTGAAGGCAGTAAACCCGGACGCGGAGTTTGCCGACGAACTGATCGATGCATGGCGCGAGAATCCCGAAGGAAAAGTACTGGTCACCCGACAGCAGCTAAGTACCGCGCTAAACATCCAGAAAGCTCTGCTACAGCACCCGACCGCCGGCAAGCTGCTAACGCACCCGAACCGCGCTGTAGAAGTGAGTTATTTCGGCTTCGACGACGAAACCGGGCTGGAAGTCCGCGTACGTCCGGATCTGGAAATCGACCTGGACGGTGTGCGCATCGGTGCCGACCTGAAAACCATCAGCATGTGGAACATCAAACAGGAAGGTCTGCGCGCCAAGTTACACCGCGAAATCATCGACCGCGATTATCACCTAAGCGCGGCCATGTACTGCGAAACCGCGGCACTGGACCAGTTCTTCTGGATTTTCGTCAACAAAGACGAGAACTACCACTGGATCGCCATTATTGAAGCGTCCACTGAACTGCTGGAACTGGGCATGCTGGAGTATCGAAATGCCATGCGAGCCATCGCAACCGGATTTGATACGGGTGAGTGGCCAGCGCCGATAACCGTCGACTATACCGACGAACTGAATGATTTCGACATGCGCCGCCTTGAAGCGCTGCGTTTGGCATAAGAGGAAATGAACATGTCTACAGCAATTTCGACCACAGAAAACAAGACGCAAATGATCGACAACATCTCCATTTTAACAAATGGCGAGTTATTTGACCGCCTGCGCACATTATCAGTCGTGATGGCAAATAGCGGCGCATTCGTACCGAGTCATTTCCGCGAAAAGCCTGACGCATGTATGGCCGTAGTTATGCAGGCGGCCCGATGGGGAATGGACCCGTTCGCTGTCGCGCAGAAGACTCATATCGTTGGCAATAGCGGAGTCCTTGGGTATGAGGCTCAGTTGGTCAACGCGGTTATTACCAACATGTCCCCAACGAAAGACCGTATTCATTATGACTGGTTTGGGAAATGGGAAAATATCGTGGGCCGCTTCATTAAGAAAACCAGCAGCAAAGGGAATGAATACATCGCCCCAGGCTGGGATTTAAAGGATGAAGCAGGCGTTGGGATTCGAGTATGGGCAACGATGAAAGGTGAGGATGAACCACGCGAGTTGGTGCTCATGCTATCTCAGGCTCAGGTCCGTAACTCAACACTTTGGGCAAGTGATCCACGTCAACAACTAGCATATCTCGCAGTCAAGCGCTGGGCGCGGCTGTATTGCCCAGATGTAATTCTTGGCGTTTACAGCGCTGATGAGATTGAAGACAAGCCAGAGCGGGAAATCAATCCAGCGCCACAGAGAATGAGCGTTACTGAAATTACTGGGGAGACGGTGACTACAGCCAGCTGCGATCAGCAATCTGTAACAAACGCGGACAATGTTGCCGGCGAACTTCGTGATCGCATTGAAGCTGCCAGATCCGTCGACCAGGCCAAAGCGATCCGTGCGGATATCGAATCTCAGAAAGCGCTGCTGGGTACCGCACTGTTCACCGAACTGAAGAACAAAGCCGTTAAGCGTTACTACCTGGTGGATCACCGCAACAAAGTCGAGGCGGCGATTAACTCTCTGCCTAATCCCGGCGAACCAGACGCGGCAGAACTGTTTGCGAAGGCAGAATCAGCGCTTACCGCGGCGCGCCGCCACTTGGGCGACGAACTATATGACCAGTTCCGTATCACCCTCGACGACATGAAACCGGAATACGCGAACTAAGGGAGGCGGGAGGGTTCGCCCTCCCGGTATGAACATGAGCAAATCATTAAATGCACGCTGTATCCGCCGCTGGGAAGTTGAGTTCAAGGGACTTTGTGATTCGAAGGTTAGTCCATGGTGGCATAAGCGCGATCTCCGCGGCTATATCCGCGAATGCGCCCTGACAACTGCTGACTGCATGGTAGATAACTTGGCCTATAACAACGCAATGCATGATTTTTTTGCCGATAACGGCGATGACCGTGGCTGGTCTCCAGAGTTCTCGGCTTGGTACGACAGCAGCCGTCGTGAGCAGTATCGGAAAGAAGCACTGAGCTTCCTCAATGAAGAGGCTGGCAACGACGAAATCGACGAGGAAATACAGAACGAGCTGGAGGCCTGGAATGACTGAGCGCGGAATGATTTTCAATGTTCACCAGGTGCGCGCCCTGCTTGATGGAAGCATGGCGCAGGTTCGCCGAGTTATGAAATCACAACCTGACGAAGATGGCTTGGCAAAATTAACCGATGGACCATGGGTTGATACCAGCGAGCAAATTTATCTGTGTCCGTTCGGAATTGTGGGTGACCGCCTTTGCGTTAGAGAACCATTTTCACGTCTCGCATCATTTAACTTTTTCGACCCTGCGGTGCCGCATGAAGTTCCAGATTTCTGGTATTGGGCCGATGGTGAGCCGGA
Source organism: Pseudocitrobacter sp. 2023LY-00077 (assembly GCF_055796175.1). Classification (NCBI taxonomy): domain Bacteria; kingdom Pseudomonadati; phylum Pseudomonadota; class Gammaproteobacteria; order Enterobacterales; family Enterobacteriaceae; genus Pseudocitrobacter; species Pseudocitrobacter sp. 2023LY-00077. Next base: position 20,272 of record NZ_JBSPEI010000023.1, read on the forward strand.
ATGGGGTGACTGGACGCGTCCACAATCTGGCGCAGTAATGCCTCGCTCCGCAAGCCGAATCACTCTGGAGATAACCGGAATCCGCGTCGAGAGACTTCAGGCTGCTGATGAATCAGACCTACTGAATGACCTTGGCGACATGCTCGAATACTGCGACACCGTAGCGGGACACGCCTTTAATCATGCCGAACATTATGCAATCGCTGGCGTTTCGGTTGGAATATGCCCAGAAATGCATGGTTTCAAAGCGTGGTGGGACAAGGTTAATGGTTCTGGCAGCTTCGACGCCAACCCTTGGGTCTGGGTGATCGAATTTAAGCGTATCCAAGGAGATGACCATGCGACTGATTAACCGCAGTAAGTGCTCTCCTCTGGGCCGTCAGGCTTGTGACGCTGCACTGGCGAAACACGTAGAGCGGTTCGGCGAGTTCGGCAGACAGAAGACCAAAACCACTTACACAGTCGCGGTTCAGGGCGCGAAAGTCACTGTTGAAGTCGTGAACCGGAAAGCAAGCTACGTGGCCACCGCGATGACAGGCATGCGCCGCCTTCGCGCCCTTCCCGGCCAGGTGTCCTGATAACGAATTATCAAAATGGCCCAGCAATGGGCCATCGGAGAACAAAGATGAGCAAAACAACGAATAAATTTGAGCTAATGAGTACCAGGGACATCTGCGATCAGCTGTGCATATCTTCACGCACTCTCGAGCGATACAGGAAGAGAGACTCAAAAGAGAATCCGTTTCCTGAACCTGATTGCGCGTACATGGGCGGCCCCAATAAATGGCTTAAAACCAAAGTAACGGCCTGGCAGATTAAAGAAATGTCGCGGGCAACCCGTAAGCCAATGTCTCACCTGAATCTAACGCGTGATGATAAGGGTAGACTTACCCGACCTGACGCGGCGTGAACTCTAAAACATCGGGCTCGACGATGCTCATCAGTCGGGCCCACCACTTACCGTAGGCCTCCCGCATTTCCTCTACATACGAATACTTGTCATAGACAGACCATACACCCGGCAACTTATGCCCCAGCATGATCTCTGCTAAATGTGGTTCTGTCAGGTCAGAAAAATTAGTTCGCGCAGTCCTGCGCAGATCGTGAATAGTGAAGTGCGGCACCTGCTCGTTGTACGCCTTCAGCATGAACTTGACCAGGTTACTGCTGATGCTCATGTGGAAGCCCTCGCTCATCGGCTTGTCTTCATATTTTGAGAAAACAAAGCGGCCCGGCGCCAGCTCAATGGCTCGTTGTATCAGCGGAAGCATTTCAGGAATAATTGGACGGATTATCGGTTTCTTACTCTTCCGCCCCGTCTTATGGTTTTCCCACGGCACGGTCCAGATCCCTTCTTCGAAATCAAAATGCGCGGTTTCTGCCTGCCGCAGTTCTCCAACCCTGCACGCCCATATCAGGCATAATTTATAGAGGATCTTGTTTCGCTCAATAAGGCGAGAATCGTCGATAGCACGCCAGACCATAGCTAATTCATTACGGTCAAGAGTTCGCTCCCCCATTTGTTTCTGAATACCGAAGTCACGGCCTGACATTTCAGACAGAGGATTCACCTCAAGTAATTGGCGTTTTACTGCCCAGGAGTAGCACTGCTTGCCGTTGCTTATTACTCGCCGGGTGATCTCAGAATAGCCCTGCGCCAGCCGGTCCAGAACAGTTAGCCAGTTGTGCAGCGTGAGCTGATGCGCCGGGTATTTCCCGAGTTTAGGGAAAACGTGTAACTCGAAAGTTCGCAGGATCTGATCTGCGGTTTCTTTCTGTATGCACACCATAGAGTGCCATTCGCGAAACAGCTCCTCGAAAGTGTACTGGTTGTGAATCTTCGCTTTGTCGAGGCTTTGCCTGATTCGTGGATTTTCGCCGCGGGCGAGTATAGCGGCCCACTTTGCTACCTCGTCGCGCGCAGCCTTTAATCCAAACTCCGGATAACTGCCGATCGTCATTTTGTCCTGCTTCCCAAGGAAGCGGAATCGGTAGAAAAAGGTAACAGCGCCCTTTTTAGAAATGCGCACCCACAGGCCATCCCGGTCTGCTTTTTCTTCTACTTTTTCGCGTTCGCGCCCGAGGCACGACTTTAGATAACTATCTGAAATAGCCATGATTTGTTCCTGCGTGTGTCCATCAGAACGGGAGGTTCTGTGTCCATCATAGGATATGGACGCACTGGTGGACACAAAAACCATGACTTATGATGTCGTAGGTTGACTGTACATGCAACCAGTATTGTTTTTGTGAAAGCTTATTTGATGGGGTTCTAAGGGGGATTTTGTCGGGGGTTTTCGGAGGGTGGCAGGGTATCAATTATCGATATGTGCAATGATCGAAAAGTTACGTATATTCTTCATATATTAAGATAATTATGCCTTACGAATACTTTGAGGCCGCTGTTCTGTGCCTGACGTTTGTGTCGTTCGAAAACGCCGCATTCTACACTACAACTGCGCAACCAGGAAATGCTCTTCCAGCAAGCATAGCGGTTCCGCTCACGGCTTTCTCATACCAGATGTAAATAAAAATAAAGCCAGTGCGATCACTGGCTCAATTCGGAAGAGGTGGAGGTTCGCAGGAGGTCAGGCGGCAGGCCAACGCTAATGATGACGGGTTGCCACGTTTCGCGTTTCGCAAGCGTCGGCGAAAAAACGCGCGCCAGTAAAAAGCCACCCACACCGCCTAACAGCGCCCCGCACATGGCAGCGATGTCTGTGCCGAACAGCACCTGGAACAGAGAGGCCATGAGAAACAACCCCACCAGCGGTGACAGGTAAACCAGCATAGCGGAACCCAGCAGGCTGCTTTCGCTTATTCCCAGCTCCACTTTTTGCCCGGCCACCAGCGGTTCGGCGCTGGGAACGGTAATGGTGTGGCTGGTTTGTGGCCCCAGCTTATTCAGCACGCGGCTGCCGCAGCCCGCGCGTGACGCGCAGCTGCTGCATGACGCTTTCACGTCACAGTGAACTTTCGCTACGCCGTTCTCCCAGGAGACAACGGTCGCCCACTCTTTAATCATTGTGCGCCCTTGAAGCTAATACCGTCGGCAATACGTTTCGCCGTTGGCGGCGGCAGTTCACCGACGATAGTGATTTCAGCCTGGTTGCGCACGGTGGTGCTCACCGTGCGGCGACCGGTACGCAGCATTTGTTCGCTGCTGTTGGCCGTGGCCCGGCTGATGTTGATGGAGAAACTGAACAGACCGTCCGAGAAGAGACGAGATTCCACTGCGGTATCAATAGTAGGTAACGTGCGGCGGCTGCTGGAGACTTCGCTGAAGCCCTGAGGCACCCAGGTCGGCGACCAGTTGAAGTTCACTTTACTGCCCGCCGGAACGGAGAGCAGCGGTGGCAGGCTGGCTTTCGCCAGTTTATCCATGCTGCTACCCACTTGATCGCCCACGTTAAACGCAATGACGCGGAACTGCTCCAGCGTTTCGCCGTCGCGATCGAGCAGGTCAACGCGCATCGGCAGTTTGCTTTCAGAGTCCATCCAGACGATGTAGCTATAACGGGTTCCATCGCGCGCAACGACGCGGATCACTTCGCATAAGCGATCGGCAATACGGGTGCGGCCAACGGAGATAAAATCGTAGTACGGCGCCAGGCGTTTAAAGTCGGTATAGACCAGCGACGGCAGGGAATCGACGATGTAATCGCCATTGAGCGTAAACGGGTCGAGGCCCGGCTCAAAATAGCTGATTTCATTGCCGCGTTGCACCACTTCACGACGCGGACCATCAAGCTGCAAGAGCTGCGCCAGCGCCTGATTATTCAAACGCGCGTGACGATAGCGTAGCGATTCGACACCGGCTTTATTGATGCTGACGAATGACAGCTCATAGTTGAGGGACTGACTGGCCAGATTCATCTGCTGCAACAACGCCCCGGACGAGACATCAGCCGAGGCGTTGACAGAGAAGAACAGGCTGCCAGCCACAAGGGACATGGCACACCAAAGTTGCTTCATTACTGCGATTGCGTTCCTAAAGTTTGATAGCCCGGCACCTGAACAGCAGCCTGCTGGGTTTGTGCCTGTTCAAACTGAAGTTGCTCAGAATGCAGGCGGCGCTGCAATTCATAATCCTGCAACATTGCGTTGATGCGACGGCGTTGTTCCTGAACCTGCTGTTGCTGGCCAGTACCCGCAGTAGCATCAGACGGCACGCCCAGGCTAACCGGACTTGCTTTGCCCATCATCGGTAAGGTATTAAAAACCGGTGTTTCGGGCTGCTGAGTAGAATCTGATTGCCCATTATAGTGCTGGACACCGACAATAACTGCAAGCGATACGCAAGCCGCAACGCCCATTTGGGTGAGTGAACTCGCCCACGGACGTACTTTTTTCCAGAATGGCATATTCTGCCATTGATGCGGCGCTGGCTGGGCTTCAGGAATGAGCGGCGTCGCCTGACGAGCGGGCTCATTTTCGATGGCAGCCATGACGCGAGAAGAGATATCAAAATGAAGCACATCCGCCGTATCGCCGCGCAGCGAATCACGGATGAGATGATAGCTCTCCCAGGTTTTTTGCATTTCCGGCGAACGAGTTAATTCGGTGAGCAACTCGTTATCCAGCGTTTCACCATCCATTAAGGCGGAAAGTTTTTCTTTCTGCATGCCTAATACCTTTTCCAGTATCCCGCTACCGTCAACGCCTGATAAGCGGTTGAACTTTATTATCAATAGCTTCTCGCGCACGGAAGATACGGGAACGAACTGTACCAACCGGGCAATCCATAATTGCAGCTATCTCTTCATAGCTTAGGCCATCCAGCTCTCGCAGGGTAATTGCCATGCGTAAATCTTCTGGAAGGCTTTCAATGGTGCGAAAAACTATCTGTCTCAGTTCTTCTGACAACATTAAGTTCTCAGGGTTCGAAATTTCTTTCAGTGCGCCGCCACTTTCGAAGTTTTCTGCTTCCATTGCGTCCACATCGCTGGACGGTGGGCGTCGCCCCTGAGCAACCAGGTAATTTTTTGCCGTATTGACTGCAATACGGTACAGCCACGTATAGAAAGCGCTATCCCCCCGGAATGAATCCAGCGCACGATAGGCCTTTATAAAAGACTCTTGCACCACATCAGGAACGTCACCTGACGGCACATATCGGGAAACCAGGCTCGCCACCTTATGCTGGTAGCGCACCACCAGTAGGTTAAAAGCTTTCTGGTCTCCTTTCTGGACCCGTTCAACCAGGACCTGGTCCGTTAACTGCTCGCTCATCCGAGGTAATGTCTCCCCAAACCCTATTCCAATGCGTAATCAAAACGCCACTCCGTTCACTGCACTATGAGCAAGCACAGGGTTAGAGTGTCTGATGATTGTAAAGTTCCGTTACGCCTTTGTTTTTTGTTTGTCAGTTGTAGACCGTTCATTGTCTCTCATTATAAGTCTACGCATGCACTACGTTGTCTAAGTTGCGAAAGAAAAACGCAATTCTCGCAAGAGTAACGTAACCCGCCTTTTATTTCACCATAAATACTGGTTTCCGGAGTCAGAGATTCGATTATTTTCCTTCGTTTACAAAGTCCGTTCAGACGCTGTTATGTTTAGCCGTTACAACTTCCGCTAAAAAAATGTGTGCGCCAGCGCGTTTTATGATGCTATGCTGACCAAACCGTGTTTAGTAAATTAAACAAACCATCATGAACACTCTTCCAGATCTATCCTGTGATGTCCTGATCATCGGTAGCGGTGCTGCCGGTTTATCTCTCGCGCTGCGCGTCGCCGAGCAGCATTCTGTCATTGTGCTCAGCAAAGGCCCGATTAGCGAAGGTTCAACCTTCTATGCGCAGGGCGGAATTGCAGCCGTTTTTGATGAAACCGACAGTATCGAATCCCACGTCGAAGACACGCTCATCGCCGGTGCCGGGATTTGCGATCGTGACGCCGTGTCGTTCGTGGCCAGCAATGCCAAAAACTGCGTCCAGTGGTTGATTGACCAGGGCGTGCTGTTTGATACGCAAGTACAAAGCAACGGCGAAGCGAGCTATCACCTGACGCGCGAAGGCGGCCACAGCCATCGCCGCATTCTGCATGCGGCGGATGCCACCGGCAAAGAAGTGGAAAACACGCTGGTCAGCAAGGCGCTGAATCATCCCAATATTCGGGTGATTGAGCGCTGCAATGCCGTAGACCTGATCATGTCCGATAAGATTGGCCTGCCCGGCACACGCCGCGTAGTGGGCGCGTGGATCTGGAACCGTAATAAAGAGAGCGTGGAAACCTGCGCGGCAAAATCGGTGGTGCTGGCGACGGGCGGCGCGTCCAAGGTCTATCAGTACACCACCAACCCGGATATCTCCTCGGGCGACGGCATCGCCATGGCCTGGCGCGCGGGCTGCCGCGTGGCGAATCTGGAGTTTAATCAGTTCCACCCCACCGCCCTGTTCCACCCGCAGGCACGTAACTTCCTGCTCACCGAAGCGCTGCGCGGAGAAGGCGCGATGCTCAAGCGCCCGGACGGCAGTCGTTTTATGCCCGATTTCGATGCGCGGGGCGAGCTTGCGCCGCGCGATGTGGTAGCGCGGGCTATCGATCATGAAATGAAACGGCTCGGTGTGGATTGTATGTATCTGGACATCAGCCATAAACCCGAAGAATTTGTCCGTCATCATTTCCCGATGATTTACGAGAAACTGCTTGGGCTGGGTATCGACCTGACAAAAGAGCCTGTGCCGGTTGTTCCGGCGGCGCACTATACCTGCGGCGGCGTGATGGTAGATGATAACGGACGCAGCGACGTTGACGGCCTGTATGCGATCGGCGAAGTGAGTTATACCGGCCTGCATGGCGCAAACCGTATGGCCTCTAACTCCCTGCTGGAGTGTCTGGTCTATGGCTGGTCAGCGGCGGAAGATATCAATAAACGAATAGCCAGCGCGCGTCAGGTGGAAACCCTGCCCGCATGGGATGAAAGCCGGGTAGATGATTCCGACGAGCGGGTGGTGATTCAGCACAACTGGCATGAGTTACGTTTGCTGATGTGGGATTACGTCGGCATTGTGCGCACCACGAAACGGCTGGAGCGCGCCCTGCGTCGCATTACCATGCTTCAGCAGGAGCTCGACGAGTATTACTCACGCTTTCGCGTGTCTAATAATTTGCTGGAACTGCGCAATCTGGTACAGGTGGCGGAGTTGATTGTCCGCTGTGCGATGATGCGTAAAGAGAGCCGGGGCCTGCATTACACGCTCGATTATCCGGATCTCATGCAGGATTCCGGCCCATCGGTGCTCTCGCCGCTCACTCACATAAAGAGATAAAACGCCTGGGTCAGCGCGGTATACGCTTCGGAGTATTGCTGCTCTGGCCCACGAATCGCCATTCTGTCGCTAAAGCCTTCGCCATTTTGTGGCGAGAACGCCAGCAGGACGCGATGCGGCGGGCGCGTTTCATATTCGGCGATATCCGTGCGCAGGCGTAAATGCCAGCCCATCGACAGAGCCAGTTCGGTAAAACTCTGGCCGATGCTTTCCGGCAAGACCACGCAGAAAAACCCTTCTTCCGTAATGGCATCCGCCGCGCAGGTAAGCAACGTTTGATGATCGAGGGACGTGGTGTAGCGTGCCTGCTCACGCTGCGGTGTGGCGCACTCGACGCCCTGCTCGTAGTAAGGTGGATTGCTGACGATCAGGTCATAGCGACTATTAACGCTCGCGACCCACGACTGAATATCCGCAGTGTGGACGGCAATTTTCTGCGGCCACGGGGATTGCGCGACGTTCTCACGCGCCTGATCTGCGGCATTTTCATCCAGCTCAACGGCGTCGATATGCGCACTCGCCTCGGTGCGCTGTGCCAGCATCAACGCCAGCAACCCGCTTCCCGTACCAATATCCAGCACGCGCGTTACATGGGCAATCGGCGCCCATGCGCCCAGCAAAATGCCGTCCGTCCCCACTTTCATGGCACAACGGTCATGCGCGACAAAAAATTTTTTGAAGGTAAATCCATTACGACGCAGCGTGGGTTTCGAGTCAGACATAGTTATTTTGAGTATCCGGTTTTGGCTCAGCACAATACCTGAGAACAGATAGCCATACAAACAGATGAAGATTAGAGCCGTAACGTCTATAATCACCGCCTCACACTGAGGTAGACAATGACTGTAACGACTTTTTCCGAACTTGAACTTGATGAAAGCCTGCTGGACGCCCTCCAGAGCAAAGGCTTTACACGCCCGACTGCCATCCAGGCTGCCGCCATTCCGCCTGCGCTCGATGGACGTGATGTTTTGGGTTCTGCGCCCACCGGCACCGGTAAAACAGCGGCGTATCTGCTGCCTGCGTTGCAGCATCTGCTCGACTTCCCGCGCAAAAAATCCGGCCCGCCGCGCATCTTGATCCTGACGCCAACGCGTGAACTGGCGATGCAGGTTGCCGACCACGCGCGCGAGCTGGCCAAAAATACCCATCTCGATATCGCCACCATTACCGGCGGTGTCGCGTACATGAACCACGCTGAAGTCTTCAGCGAAAACCAGGATATCGTGGTTGCCACCACCGGTCGCCTGTTGCAGTACATCAAAGAAGAAAACTTTGACTGCCGCGCCGTCGAGACCTTAATTCTTGACGAAGCTGACCGTATGCTGGATCTCGGCTTTGCGCAGGACATCGAACACATCGCCGGCGAAACCCGCTGGCGTAAGCAGACGCTGCTCTTCTCCGCCACGCTTGAAGGCGATGCGATTAAAGATTTTGCCGAGCGTCTGCTCGAAGATCCGGTTGAAGTTTCTGCCACGCCTTCCACTCGTGAACGTAAGAAAATTCATCAGTGGTACTACCGTGCAGATAACCTGGAGCACAAAGTTGAGCTGCTTAAGCATCTTCTGAAACAAGAAGATATGACGCGCGCTATCGTTTTTGTTCGTAAACGTGAGCGTGTGCATGAACTTGCTGAAATGCTGCGTGCCGCCGGGATCAACAACTGTTATCTCGAAGGCGAAATGGCACAGATCAAGCGTACCGAGGGGATCAAACGTCTGACGGAAGGCCGCGTAAACGTGCTGGTTGCGACCGACGTTGCCGCGCGCGGTATTGATATTCCGGATGTCAGCCACGTGATTAACTTCGATATGCCGCGCACCGGCGATACCTATCTGCACCGTATTGGCCGTACCGGCCGCGCGGGTCGTAAAGGTACGGCGGTTTCTCTGGTTGAAGCGCATGACCACCTGCTGCTGCAGAAAATTGGTCGTTATATCGAAGAGCCGCTGAAAGCGCGCGTCATCGATGAACTGCGCCCAACGACGCGTGCGCCTAGCGAAAAAATGACCGGTAAGCCGTCGAAGAAAGTGCTGGCAAAACGTGCAGAGAAGAAAAAAGAGAAAGATAAAGACAAACCGCGTGTAAAAGTACGCCATCGCGACGCGAAGAATGTCGGTAAGCGTCGCAAGCCAAGCGGCGCTGAACCGCAGTCGACAGAAGAGTAAAAAAAACGCCGGGTCTCCCCGGCGTTTTTGTTTCCTGCGACTGAAAACTTACAGGCTTTCAGTGAAAGTACGAGCGATAACGTCGCGCTGCTGTTCCGGCGTCAGGGAGTTAAAGCGTACCGCATAACCTGAAACACGAATGGTCAGCTGCGGATATTTTTCCGGATGTTCAACCGCGTCCAGCAGGGTTTCACGACGCAGAACGTTAACGTTCAGGTGCTGACCACCTTCTACGCGAACTTCTGGTTTCGCTTCAACCGGGATTTCACGATATTCGATGTCGCCAAGCGCTTTCACAGCAACCACTTCATCTTCTGCATAACCACCTTTGGCAACCAGGCAGCGAGCTTCACCTTTTTCGCTATCCAGCAGCCAGAAAGAATTCAGCAGGTCGTCGTTAGCGGCTTTAGTAATCTGAATACCAGTAATCATTTGATGCCTCCCTTAGGCTATTCATATTCATTTAACCGGCCAGTTCCCGGCCAATTGGTAAAACCATTGTTGCTTGAGTGTATATATACCCCTCAAACACCCGGCATTCTTTGATTTAAATCAATAAAAACCACACCACAAAAGTGGTCATGCGCTAATTTACTTGTTTTATATCAAGTTACGCTACCCAGCGATGCCAAATTTTATCTGTAAATTTTCAACTTTTTTTAGGGGTAGCGTGCTTTTCCCGCTGACCGATTTTGTGATGGAGAAAGAAGCAGTTAAGCTATCCGCATGACAATTTCCAGGAGAGCGAGATGAGCGCCCTTTTAACCTGGCACGATGTGCTGGCCGACGAAAAGCAACAACCCTATTTTTTGAACACGCTGGCGACGGTGGCGAATGAGCGCCAGGCAGGCACAACGATTTATCCGCCGCAGAAAGATGTGTTTAACGCCTTTCGCTTCACTGAACTGAGCGATGTAAAAGTAGTGATTTTAGGTCAGGACCCGTACCACGGGCCGGGTCAGGCGCACGGGCTGGCCTTTTCTGTTCGCCCTGGTATTGCCACGCCGCCGTCGCTGCTGAATATGTATAAAGAGCTGGAAGGTTCAATTCCGGGCTTTACCCGCCCTCAGCATGGCTATCTGGAAAGCTGGGCGCGCCAGGGCGTGCTGTTGCTTAACACGGTGCTGACGGTGCGTGCAGGTCAGGCGCATTCTCACGCCAGCCTTGGCTGGGAAACCTTTACCGATAAAGTGATCAGCCTGATTAACGAACATCGGGAAGGCGTGGTCTTTTTACTGTGGGGATCGCATGCCCAGAAGAAAGGCGCGATTATCGATGCGCAGCGTCATCGGGTGCTGAAAGCCCCGCATCCGTCACCGCTTTCTGCCCACCGCGGCTTTTTTGGCTGCAACCACTTTGTGCAGGCTAACGAATGGCTGGCGCAACGCGGTGAAGCGCCCATCGACTGGATGCCGGTGCTGCCGGCGGAAAACGAGTAAAAAAAATGCCAGCGCGATGCTGGCATTCTTTTATGGCTTACGCTCAGGCTTTATTCTGACGCCACCATTCACTCAGCAGTACGCCGGTTGCTACGGAGACGTTCAGGCTTTCTACCGCGCCGGTCCCTTCGATCGATACGCTCAGATCGGCGCTCGACAGTGCAGCATCAGACAGACCATCGCGCTCCTGACCTAACACCAGCACCATTTTCTTCGGCAGCTCAGCTTTAAACAGCGGGGTACCCGCGTGGCTGGACGTGGTCACGATGGCGTAACCCGCTTTGCGGAAATCATCCAGCGCATCAATGAAGCTATCGCCGGTAATCGGCTGAACGTGCTCAGCGCCGCCTTCTGCGGTACGGATTGCCGCGCCGGATTCCAGCACGCCGGCATCCTGCAACAGCAGGCCTTTAATACCGAAATGCGCACAGCTACGCATCATCGCGCCCAGATTGTGCGGGTTGCCGACATCTTCCAGGGCTAGCACACAATCGGTATCGCCGCTTTTAGCAACCCAATCCTGTACGGACGTGCCGCTGCGTTTTTTGATCAGGAAGCATACGCCGCCGTGGTGTTCGGTTCCGGACGCTTTCGCCAGTTCCTCTTCATCAACCACGTGGTACGCTTTGCGGTTTGCCGCCATCCAGCGCAGCGCTTCTTTAAAGCGCGGCGTTACGCTCTGGATAAACCAGGCGCGTACAATGGCGTCCGGGCGGCTCTGGAACAGCGCCTGGCAGGCGTTTTCACCGTAAACGCGCGTCTCTTCCGCACGCTGACGACGCAGGACTTCCGGGTCGATAAAGCTTTTACCGCTAATGCCACCGTGATCGGCTTTTACCGGGGTCTCATCACCCGGTGCGCGGGAAACCGTGCGCCACGGTGAGCTATCGCGTTCACCGCGATCGTCACGCTCGCGGCTGCGTTCGCGGTTCGGGCCTTTTCTGTCGTCACGGGCAGGACGGCGACCACCTTCGGCACGTGTACCAGGACGGCCACCGCCTTTTCCTGTACGCGGATTATGGGTGCGTTTATCCGAGTCATCGTCACTGCGGACATACATCACTTTGACTTTGCCGTTTTTGTTCTTCAGTTCGTCGCTCATATTTTTCTCCACCTGCGCTGCGCGAAGCGCGCAGATTACCTGATGTAGTAGCGCATAGCCATTACTTCATATCAAAGACAGTGACTATTGTACCCATTGAGTAAACCGCATTGTCGAATAAAACAGTCTCATCGATAATATGTAACATTACAGAAACATCCGGCGACCTCGCCGATCAGCAACCCTACTACCCAGAGGTTAGTTATGAATACCGTTTGTGCCCACTGTCAGGCTGTTAACCGCATACCTGAAGATCGTGTAAACGATGCGGCGAAATGTGGACGCTGTGGTCATGATCTGTTTGATGGCGATGTGATCAACGCCACCGACGCCACGCTGGACAAGCTGCTGAAGGACGATTTGCCTGTCGTTATTGATTTCTGGGCGCCGTGGTGTGGCCCTTGCCGCAATTTCGCGCCGATCTTTGAAGATGTGGCGGAAGAGCGCAGCGGCAAAATGCGCTTTGTGAAAGTGAACACCGAGGCCGAACGCGAGCTCAGCGCCCGTTTTCGCATTCGCAGCATCCCGACCATTATGATCTTCAAAAATGGCGAAATGATCGACATGCTCAATGGCGCGGTACCGAAAGCGCCGTTCGAGAGCTGGCTTAACGAAGCCCTCGAAGCATAACATCTGCGGGGCGCATCTTGTGCCCCGTTTTCACCTCTGCGACAATAGCCTTTTTCTACGCTATTGCCATGACTCCAAACGCTGTACTGCAACTCCGGGCTGAACGCCTGGCCCGCGCCACGCGCCCTTTCCTCGCCCGTGGCAATCGTGTTCGCCGCTGCCAACGTTGCCTGCTGCCGCTTAAACAGTGTTTATGCGAAACCCTGCAACCCAGCTCCGCCACCAGCCGTTTTTGTCTGGTGATGTTCGATACTGAACCGATGAAACCCAGTAACACAGGCCGCCTGATTGCCGATATCCTTCCCGATACCGCCGCATTTCAGTGGTCGCGTACCGAGCCGCCTGCCGCGCTGCTGGAGCTGGTTCAGGATCCCGCATACCAGCCGGTAGTGGTTTTCCCGGCGTCGTATGCCGGCACAGAGCGGGAAGTGATCGCCGCGCCGAAAGCGGGCAAACCCCCGCTGTTTATTATGCTCGATGGCACCTGGACCGAAGCGCGAAAAATGTTTCGCAAGAGCCCGTGGCTGGATAGCTTGCCGGTGATTTCGGTCGATTTGTCGCGCGTTTCCGCCTATGGTCTGCGGGAAGCGCACGCGGACGGTCAGTACTGTACCGCCGAAGTGGCGATGGCGCTGCTGGACCTGGCGGGCGATACTGGCGCTGCTCACGCGTTAGGCGAACACTTTACGCGTTTTCGTACCCGCTATCTGGCAGGAAAAACCCAGCATAAGGGAAGCATCACAGCACAACGCGAGGAAAGCGTTTAGACTCATACGGATGCTTATACCTGAGGGAAGCCGGAATGAGTCAACGTGGGCTGGAAGCACTTCTTCGACCAAAATCGATTGCCGTGATTGGCGCGTCCATGAAGCCGCAGCGCGCCGGCTTTTTGATGATGCGTAATCTGTTAGCGGGTGGGTTTAACGGCCCCGTTATGCCCGTTACGCCCACCTGGAAAGCGGTGCTCGGCGTGCTGGCCTGGCCGACCATCGCCAGCCTGCCGTTTTCACCCGATCTCGCCGTACTCTGCACACATGCCAAACGCAATCTGGAACTGCTGGAAGCGTTGGGCGAGAAAGGATGTAAAACCTGCATTATTCTCTCTTCACCGCCCGATCAGTTTGCCGAATTATCAGCCTGCGCCGCGCGCTACCAGATGCGCCTTTTAGGGCCAAACAGTCTGGGGCTTTTAGCGCCCTGGCAGGGTCTGAACGCCAGTTTTTCTCCGGTGCCGATTCGCAAAGGCAAACTGGCGTTTATTTCTCAGTCCGCGGCCGTTTCCAATACCATTCTTGACTGGGCGCAGCAACGCGAGATGGGCTTCTCCTACTTTATTGCGCTCGGTGATAGCCTGGATATCGATGTGGACGACCTGCTCGATTTCCTCGCGCGCGACAGCAAAACCAGCGCCATTCTGCTCTATCTGGAGCATTTGAGTGACGCCCGACGCTTTGTTTCCGCCGCCCGTAGTGCCTCGCGCAATAAACCCATTCTGGTGATTAAGAGCGGGCGTAGCCCGGCGGCGCAGCGGTTACTTCACGCTAACGCGGGTCTGGATCCCGCCTGGGATGCCGCTATTCAGCGCGCCGGTCTGCTGCGCGTACGCGATACTCACGAACTTTTTTCCGCCGTTGAAACCCTAAGCCACATGCGCCCTTTGCGCGGCGAGCGTTTAATGATCATCAGCAACGGTGCTGCCCCGGCAGCGCTGGCGCTCGATCAACTGTGGGCGCGCAACGGCAAACTGGCGACCCTCAGCGATGAAACGCGGGCCAAATTGACTGAACGGTTGCCGGATTCCGTGCAGGCCGGAAACCCGCTGGATCTGCGTGATGATGCCAGCATCGAGAGCTATATCGCCGCAGTCAACTCGTTACTCGACAGCCCGGATCTGGATGCGCTGCTGGTGATTCACTCCCCCAGCGCCACCGCAACCGGCACTGAAAGCGCCGTGGCGTTAATTGACGCGATCAAACGCCATCCACGTGGGCACTACATCAGCGTGCTGACCAACTGGTGCGGTGAGTACTCTTCTATCGAGGCCCGACGCCTGTTCAGCGACGCGGGTATCCCCACCTATCGTACGCCGGAAGGCACGATTACGGCATTTATGCATATGGTGGAATATCGCCGGAACCAGAAACAACTGCGGGAAACGCCCGCACTGCCGCAGAATTTAACGGCCAACACGGCGCAGGTTCACGAACTGCTCGCGCAGGCTATCGATAGCGGTATCCGCGCGCTGGATACGCATGAAGTGCGTCCTGTGTTGCAAGCGTACGGCATGCACACGCTTCCCACCTGGATCGCCGCTGACAGCGCGGAAGCGGTACATATCGCCGAACAAATTGGTTATCCGGTGGCGCTGAAACTGCGCTCGCCGGATATCCCACATAAATCGGAAGTTCAGGGGGTGATGCTGTATCTGCGTACCCCGGCGGAAGTGCAACAGGCGGCGGATGCGATTCTCGATCGCGTTAAAATGACCTGGCCACAGGCGCGCATTGACGGCCTGCTGGTACAAAGTATGGCTAACCGCGCAGGTGCACAGGAACTGCGCGTGGTGGTGGAACATGATCCGGTCTTTGGCCCGCTGATTATGTTAGGTGAAGGCGGCGTGGAGTGGCGGCCTGAAGAACAGGCCGTGGTCGCTCTGCCACCGCTGAATATGACGCTGGCGCGCTACCTGGTGATTCAGGCAATTAAGAGCAAAAAGATTCGTGGGCGCAGCGCGCTGCGACCGCTGGATATTCCCGGCTTGAGCCGTTTGCTGGTTCAGGTCTCAAACCTGATTGTTGATTGCCCGGAAATTCAGCGGCTGGATATTCACCCTCTGCTGGCCACAGGTAATGAATTTACCGCGCTGGACGTGACGCTGGATATCGCGCCGTATGAAGGCGACAGCGAAAGCCGCCTGGCGGTAAGGCCGTACCCGCAGCAGCTCGAAGAGTGGGTCACCATGAAAAATGGCGAACGCTGCCTGTTTCGGCCTATCCTTCCTGAAGATGAGCCGCTTTTACAGCAGTTTATCGCCCGGGTGACGAAGGAAGATCTTTATTACCGCTACTTTAGCGAGATCAACGAATTTACCCACGATGATTTAGCGAATATGACCCAGATCGACTACGATCGTGAAATGGCTTTCGTTGCGGTACACATCACGGCTGAACAGACGGAGATCCTTGGCGTCACGCGCGCCATCTCCGACCCGGACAACATAGACGCTGAATTCGCGGTGCTGGTGCGCTCCGACCTGAAAGGATTAGGGCTGGGTGGACGATTGCTGGAAAAGTTAATCAACTATACGCGCGATCACGGTCTGCAACGCTTAAACGGCATTACTATGCCCAACAACCGTGGGATGATAGCCCTGGCTCGTAAGCTGGGCTTTGACGTTGATATCCAACTGGAAGACGGTATAGTCAGCCTGTCTCTGAAGCTAAGTCATGACTAAGTTGCTGGAAATACTACCCTTGACCGACAGAGATGGTATTATTGACCGCTTACGTCGTCTGCCTGGTACAGAGGACCCTTCACTAAAACAGAGAAGAAACGCACTGTGATGTTGTCAAAATTTAAGCGTAATAAACATCAACAACACCTTGCCCAGCTACCCAAGCTTTCTCAGTCAGTTGATGATATTGAGTTTTTCTACGCGCCTGCCGATTTTCGGGAAGCGCTGCTGGCAAAGATAGCCGGCGCTACGCGACGCATCTGCATCGTCGCGCTGTATCTGGAACAGGACGATGCCGGGAAGGCGATTTTACAGGCGCTGTATGACGCAAAACGTCAGCGGCCTGAGCTGGAAGTAAAAGTACTGGTTGACTGGCATCGCGCACAGCGTGGACGTATTGGCGCAGCGGCGTCGAATACCAACGCCGACTGGTACTGCCGCATGGCGCATGAAAATCCGGGTGTGGACGTGCCGGTGTATGGCGTGCCAATCAATACCCGCGAAGCGTTGGGCGTTCTCCATTTCAAAGGCTTTATTATTGATGACAGCGTGCTGTACAGCGGCGCGAGCATCAATGATGTCTACCTCCATCAGCATGATAAATATCGTTACGACCGCTATCAGTGCATTCGTAATCCGCAAATGGCGGACATCATGTATGATTGGGTGGGGCAAAATTTAGTGGAAGGTCGTGGCGTTAACCGTCTCGATGATAGCTGCCGCCCGAAAAGCCCGGAAATTAAAAACGATATTCGCCTCTATCGCCAGGAACTGCGCGATACGGGATACCATTATCTGGGCAACGCCGACGACGAACAGCTCTCCGTTACGCCACTGGTAGGCCTGGGTAAAACCAGCCTGCTGAATAAAACCATTTTCCATCTGATGCCGTGCGCCGAGCATAAGCTGACGATCTGCACCCCTTATTTCAACCTGCCTGCGCTGTTAGTGCGCAATATCATTCGCCTGCTGCGTGAAGGCAAAAAGGTCGAAATTATCGTTGGCGATAAAACGGCGAACGATTTCTTCATCCCGGAAAATGAACCGTTCAAGATTATCGGCGCGCTGCCGTATCTGTACGAAATCAACCTGCGTCGATTCCTGAGCCGTTTACAGTACTACGTCAACACAGACCAGCTCGTTGTGCGTCTGTGGAAAGATGACGATAACACCTATCACCTGAAAGGGATGTGGGTGGATGACGAGTGGATGCTGCTGACCGGCAACAACCTTAATCCACGCGCCTGGCGTCTGGATCTCGAAAACGCCGTACTCATTCATGACCCGCAACATAAACTGCGGGAGAAACGCGAGAAAGAGCTGAAGCTGATTCGCGCCCATACTACCGTGGTCAATCACTATCGCGACCTGCAAAGTATCGCTGATTATCCGGTAAAAGTGCGCAAGCTGATCCGCCGTCTGCGACGCATCCGTATCGATCGCCTTATCAGTCGTATCCTCTAAATATCAGCCCCGTCCAGTGCGGGGCTTTTTTTCAGGAGAGATTTATGCGAACCCTCCTTCCTCTGATTGCCCTTTTCACTCTGAGCGGTTGTAGCCATATGGCGAACGACAGCTGGAGCGGGCAGGATAAAGCCCAACACTTTATTGGTTCCGCGATGCTTTCCGCCGCCGGCAATGAATACTTCCAGCATCAGGGCGTGAGCCGCGATCGCAGCGCCGCATTGGGGGTGATGTTTTCATTGAGTCTGGGGGCATCAAAAGAACTGTGGGATAGCCGCCCCGCAGGGAGCGGCTGGAGCTGGAAAGATTTTGCGTGGGATGTTGCCGGCGCCACGACCGGCTATACGGTGTGGCAGCTGGCACAACATTAATCCTACAGGCGTAATCCTTTTCCTTTGCGATGCAGCATCAGCGACACCAGGAAAGCCAGCGCCGTCATCGCGGTGACGTACCAGAAGAAGGCCGACTCCACGCCAAATGATTTCAGTGACAGTGCGACATACTCCGCAGAACCACCAAACAAGGCATTAGCCACTGCATAAGATAACCCCACCCCTAACGCGCGAACCTGCGCCGGGAACATCTCTGCTTTCAGGATCCCACTGATCGAGGTATAGAAGCTGGTGATCAACAGCGCGCACATCACCAGTGCAAAAGCGGCAAACGGAGAGGTGACATTCTGCAGGGCGGAGAGTATCGGTACGGTAAACAGCGTCGCCAGTGAACCAAAGCACAGCATTGAAGCGCGACGACCAATCCTGTCAGAGAGCAACCCGAACAGCGGCTGGGCGAGCATGTAGACGAACAGTGCGGCGGTCATGATGATGCTGGCGACCTTCGGGTCCATCCCGGCGGTGTTGACCAGATACTTCTGCATGTAGGTGGTGAAGGTGTAGAAAATCAACGAGCCGCCGGCGGTAAAACCGAGCACCATGACGAAGGCTCTACGGTTACGCCACAGGCCCTTGAAGGAACCCGCTTCTTTCAGTGTACGCGTTTCTTTATGCGACGTTTCATCCAGCTGACGACGCAGCCACAGCGCCACAACCGCTAACACCGCACCCATTGCGAACGGGATACGCCAGCCCCAGCTGTGCAGATCTTCGCTGCTCAGGACATTCTGCAGAAGCACGACAACCAACAGCGCCAGCAGTTGGCCACCGATCAGCGTGACATACTGGAATGAAGCATAGAATCCTTTACGGCCTTCTACCGCGACTTCACTCATATACGTTGCGCTGGTGCCGTACTCCCCACCGACGGAGAGTCCCTGGAACAACCGTGCCAGCAGAAGCAGCGCAGGAGCCCAGGTTCCGATCGTGTCGTATCCCGGCAGGCAATGACCAGAGAGCCAAAACACATCATACAGACAGAGATCAGCATCGACCTTTTACGTCCATGACGATCCGCAATACGACCAAACATCCAGCCGCCAATGGGACGCATTAAAAAGCCTGCGGCAAAAACACCCGCCGTTTGTAACAGCTGGGTCGTGGTATTTCCGGTTGGGAAAAAGATGTGGGCAAAGTAGAGAGAACAGAAGGAATAGACGTAAAAATCAAACCATTCGACAAGGTTCCCTGATGAAGCCCCGACGATGGCCATAACCCGGCGACGGGTGTCATGATCGGTGAGCGACTGCTCGGCGGCTACGCTGGTTTCGGTCATTATAATTATGCTCCTGCTGCAGGTGTTTTATCTGTCTTACCGGGCGTAACTCGTCACGCAGATAAATTTTCAGTGAACGAAATGTTATATAATTGTTATTAACTATTTTGCGATATCTATCACGTTTTTTGTTAGCAAGGTAACAAATTAGGATTAGCTGTAGCGGGAGTATTTTGGGGTGAGGATAGTGCGCGCCGTGTTGCCCGGTGGCGCTGCGCTTACCGGGCCTACAGTGTGTGCCGTACCGGTAGGCCGGATAAGGCGCAGCCGCCATCCGGCATTGTTTTTTTCGCACCAACGCAAAAAGGCCATCCTTCCGGATGGCCTTCTGCTTTATTTGATGCCTGGCAGTTCCCTACTCTCGCATGGGGAGACCCCACACTACCATCGGCGCTACGGCGTTTCACTTCTGAGTTCGGCATGGGGTCAGGTGGGACCACCGCG
>NZ_JBSPEI010000024.1:0-36743 GCF_055796175.1 Pseudocitrobacter sp. 2023LY-00077
TACCTGCCACGGATCGGACAGGTTGAGAATATGAGCGTAGAGGGACTTTTCGTCCATGGCGGTGACCTCTGGCGATTAAATACACCATTATCATGCCTTCAGCCACCACAACAAGGGAAGACCCATAAACATTCAGTATTTGGAGACAGTATGTTTGTAGAACTGGTTTACGATAAACGTAACGTTGCAGGGCTGCCTGACGCGCGTGAAATCATCTTAGCGGAGCTGACTAAGCGGGTACATCGCCTCTTCCCTGATGCCGATGTGCGCGTAAAACCGATGCAGGCCAATGGCCTGAACAGCGACGCCAGTAAAAGCGATCGGGAAAAACTTAACCGAATGCTGGAAGAGATGTTCGAAGAAGCCGATATGTGGATGGTGGCAGAATAAAACGCCTGGCATTCGACGGGCAGAGCCCAGTGAGCTCTGTCTGTGAAACCCGACGGGAAAACGGGCAATTTTGATCTCCTGCGTATGGGCAGGCATTTTCACCCCACTCCGTCGGGCTTTTAATTTGATCTATCAACATATCTTATCCACTCTCTCCGGTAACCATTAAGCGCTATCTCCTTTTCATGCCGGTTTCTGCCATAATGCACCCAAAGACACATTTGATATGATGCTTTTATTTATTATTGCCGCTATTTAATTAATAATATTGAATTGATCAGACATTACAAATAAAGTCTTTTTTCCTCCGAATTACAACACCCTACGGCGCTTTCCAACTCCTGTTAATGTAAAACACAGAAAAAACCTATATTGACATTTATTAACTTTTTATAATATATTTTAACGGTTATTAGAATATCTTCTATTATTGAATAGACAGTAAAATAAAAAACAGATAATGTTGTTTCTTTATTATGCCGAGTCATATTCTTTTCTTGCACACATTCAACGCTTGCAACATACACTCACGCAATTAGTTATTATAATGATGAAATGTTAAACAATGGATACGAAATATTTACGTGCTTTCGTTTGTCTCGCTGAAGAATTACATTTTCGACGAACCGCAGAAAAACTCAACATTAGCCAACCACTATTAAGCGCATTGATAAAATCGCTTGAAGAACAAGTAGGCACCACGCTTTTTATCCGTACGACACGCAGCGTACAGCTTACCGCACAGGGCGCATTACTGCTGGGAAAAGCCCGCACTGCCTTAACGGCTTCAGAAAGTTTTCTTGAAGCAGCGAGCGATCTGGCGGAAGGGATCTCCGGGACATTAAATATATTTTATTCCAGTATTACTGCGCATAGCGATATTATGGGACGATTAATTAGTCGATTCCAGATTAGGTATCCGGAAATTAATATCAATATGATTGAGCACAGTGATTTCCACCAAAGTAAACGCCTGATTGATGGCGAAATCGACATTGGTTTTTTCAGCAACCTCGATGTTCCGCATGATGTTGAAACCTCCAGTTTATGGTTGGCGTCCGATCCGCTAAAAGTGATTATGCCACGTAACCATCGGTTGGCAGATAAACCGTCACTGAGTTTTACGCAGCTGGCAGCTGAGCCGTTTGTGGTTAATGCCACTCCAGATTATTCCACCAGCGATGCCATCAAAACGTTATGCGGGTTTACTCCAGACGTACATCATCAAACTTCGCACCCGCTTCTGCTCCCCTCTTTGGTCAGTGCGGGATTAGGTATTGCGATTGTCCCGGAATCTTTTCGCTCAATTTTACCGGCGAATCGGGTGGTGATGAAAGAAATTAACGTCCCGTCATTTAAGCTCGATATTATGATTAACTGGATGAAAAATAACACCTCGCAAACGTTATCCACCTTTATCAATTTTATTCACGAAAATACGCATCAAACATCCTAACAGCAGCAGAGCCCTTAACGATTAAGGGCCTTTTGTTAATGCGGGCTACAGATTTTTACGCCATATTGCATATATTGCTTACCGGCAATCGGCGGGAGCCTCAGATGGCACGACTCGCGCCCCATGAAGACGGTAATATCGGCCGGTAACGGCGGGTTTTCCAGCCATACGCCCCCTTCCCGCCCGACCATCTGATAGCCCGCCATGCCTTTAACAGCAACCCGACTGCCCATTGGCACAGCATTTCCCTGCTCATCCTGTAGATAAACCACCGCCGAGACCGTCGCCTTCAGGCCAAAATCGACCAGCACCGCCTGCGTTTTGCCCGGCAGCGCGTTCATATCGACGTTGGTGGCAGGCACAGATGGCGGCAGGCCTAAGGGATCGATCGTGATTTTACTGTTGTTCCACACAGGAATATCCGTCAGCAGGAGATAGCCCTTATCATCGGTTTCCCCCACCAGACGATTCTCCAGATGCACCGGGACATGAGCAAACCCGTCGGTCGATACCAGCGCTAAGCCTGAGTCCGCACGCCGCAACAGGAAGAATTGTTTGCCGAGCAGCGCAACGCTGCCTTCGTGACTGGCGTACCAGCTCTTGTCAGAACCATACTGGTTGGTTCCAATATGCCATTCTCCCCAGGGGTTAACATTACCGATATCCGCGTAACGCGTGCCGGAGCTGCCGCTACTTTGCCCTACCTGCCAGCGCCAGCCGTCATTATTATTTTCCGTTTGATGGCGATAGTTCCACTGGCGGTTTTGTCCCTGCGCCTGCACGTTCATGAGATCCTGACGGCCGAACGGAACGGTCAGCGTGAAGGTCAGTTGCTGGGCATGCTCCCCTAACTCACGGGTATAGCTGAGGCTGGTAAAATAGCCCCACCCCAGGCTTTTCGACCAGGAGAGATTAAGATAACGGCTAAGCTGTGAATCGGCACGCTGGCGAACCAGCCCCGCGCCGAAAGTGCCCAGTAGCGGCACGTTGCCGCTTAGCCAGACGGCATCGCTGCGCCGCAGCGGTGTGGAACCGCTCAGCGATGCGTTATCCGCAAAACGTGCGCTGTTGATGGTGCTCGTCGCTGCGAGGGAGACACCATGGCCGCTCCACTGATAGCCGCCGCCATATTTTGTCCCTGCGCCGTCCGGGCCCTGGCTGGCGACAGCAAAACCATTGATCACCCCCAGCCCCATTATCGGCATCCAGTACGCGCCGAGGCCGCCGTTGTACATACCCTGCTGCTGTTCGGCGTGGGCCTCCAGCGTAAGCTGCTGCGTGGCGCCGTAACGCCAGCCAGCGTCAGTCAGCAACGGTGATTCATAATCAGCAGAGCGCGTACCGTAGTGCTTGCGCATCCAGCCCATATCCAGCGAACCGCTACTAAGCCCCTGCGCCAGCATGCGCGGCACGCCGTAGAGATCGAGGGAAACGGTTTTGCGATTGCCGTTAATGTCGGTTACCACCACCTGCGCCTGCCCCATCCCGGTAAATGTCGGCGTTGTTTCCAGGATGTATTGCCCCGGCGTGACGTGGCTGGAACTCTGCTTCAGGCCATCAACGTAGAGATCCACCGTCGAAGGCAGCGCCACCGTGTCGCTGAATGTCTGGCGCGGCAGCGTGTTGAGCTGTGGATCAAGGTCGAAATTTCGCGCCAAATGAACGCCGCCAAAGCGTACCTGACGGCTCCAGCCCACGCCAGTTGTGATGTTATCGCCCACGCTCACAGACGCCAGATGTGTCGGGCTGTCGAACTGCCAGGTGCTCATTAAGCGCGTATTGCGGCTGGTCGATGCCGTCGCGGTTTCCCGATGCAGCGCGTTAAAGCTGCTGGTCAACGTACCGGGCAGCCAGCCTGAGGCGCTGAACTGGGTCTGAGCGCTGGTTTGTTTAACCTCCTGACTGGTGGCGTAATTGAGGGTATACGCCATCATCAGGGAACTGAGTGGCTGAGCCTGCGAGTACGTCAGCGGGTCATGCGCCTGTGGATGAAGCCTTTGCTCGCCCCCGAGCGCTTCCTGCGCTGCATCGATATTGAGCCGTTGGTTCATGGCGTCATAGGCCACCTCTACACCCTTTAGCGAAGCCAGCGCTATCCACGCCGACGACAAGTCAGCAAGCTTCAGCCCTATGTTGTTGGCATCCTGTAACGAAATCCAGTAAGCGCCATCGCGGATATCCACTTCAATCAGGCGCGAATACACCGCCTGATTGAGGGAGATCTCCAGCCATTCGCGCTGCTCGTCAGCCTCTGTTCGAAGAGGCAGAAGAAGACATAGCAGCGGCAGAAACCGATATGCCAGAGGAGAGTACGCAGTCATCGTTATGGCTGTTCAGATGCAGATTCAAAGTCGTCGGCGGCGTGTTACCGCGATAATTAACCGGAATGTCTACCCGGCTTCCGGCCAGCACGTAGCCGGCAAGCCCGCGGATATCGGCAATTTGCGTTCCTGAGGCGGAGAGAATCGCGATGTCACTCAATCGCGCGTACTGCTGCCCTGGATTGGCGAAACTCAGCACGCGACGGCGGGCATCCCAGGCGCAAGTTAGCGGCACGCGGCTTGCGCCTTCTTCCCCCGCGATAAAAACCGGGATCGAGTAGCGCAGCAGGAAGTGGACCGCATTCTCGTCGGCATGCGCGACCTGCAGGTCAGGCAGCTCATCAATCAGTAAGCGGTAGCTGTGCTGGCGGTTATCCGTTTGCGGATTCAACATCACCACTCGCACCAGTTGGCGATTCCCAGGGGCAATCCGCGTCATTGCCGGGCTGCTGGCGACATCCGTCGTTGCCGTGAGCGTATCTTTGCCGTTGACCTGCGTCCACGCCGCAACACGCACCTGCGCCTGAATTGGCTCATGCCCGGTATTAGAAAGATAAAGCGCGGCGGCCTGTTCGCCCGGTTTCAGGGTGATAAGCACCGGAGCGACCTGTAACGTGGCGGCGCTGGCGCTGATACTCAGCCCAGCCAGCAGCCATAATGTGAAACAGTGTAAGCGGTGACGTAACATCGTTAGTAAGTCACTTGCAACGTGACATCGTCTTC
This sequence comes from Pseudocitrobacter sp. 2023LY-00077, assembly GCF_055796175.1. Lineage (NCBI taxonomy): Bacteria > Pseudomonadati > Pseudomonadota > Gammaproteobacteria > Enterobacterales > Enterobacteriaceae > Pseudocitrobacter > Pseudocitrobacter sp. 2023LY-00077. The sequence goes on from NZ_JBSPEI010000024.1 coordinate 4,891, forward strand.
GTACGTTCCAGCGGGTACCTGTGCCAGCGCGCCGCTGGCAATCTTGCCGTACAGGGTTATCTCTTGTTCGTTGCCCGTGCCGGTCATATTTTCTATCGGCGTGGTCGAGGTCACCTGCTGCGTTTTTGCGTCGTCCGCGTACAGGTTATACGCCACGCTGCTGTTTCCGGAGACCAGAGTAAAGGCATTCGACCCGCCGTTAGCGCTGGTTGCATTCAGTTTGTATTCTGTCCCGCTGGTACAGATGACCGTTACGGTGGAATCGGCCGTCAGTTCGTCTGTTTCGGATGAGGCATGTTCACCAAAATTCATATCTTCAGCAGAGACCGCGCAGGATTTGAGGACTTCCAGCGTGACATGCATATTTGCCGATGTACTGCCGTCTTCCGCATGTGCGGTCAACGCCACTGGCATCACTAAGGCAAAAATAAGAGAAATTCGCTTCGCATTCATAATACAGCACCGTATTGGGTTATCACCATGAGTGATAGTTTGATTTGTTATGAATTCTATTTTTCCGCGTTAAGGCATTGCAGAATAAATTTCGTGCTATATCTTGATTAATCTGAAAGTGCGTCGGCAAGCAGAAAAAGAAAATGCGCACAAATTGGATTGCATGTTATAAAAAGGTGCCAGATAAAAACACACACCTTTAACACCTTCGTAAAAAAACGCCTGTTTCCCGTTGAAGAAATCGGCATGTGATGAATAATCCAATATTATTCAGATATGCCGATTAATATTATTAAGGAATTATTAACCACGGATTATTTGATGTTTTTTATGAGTCACCCCATTAATACGTCAGCGTTATCACCACGTCATCACTAAATATGCCATCCCCGTTCACCGCTTGCCCGGAGGGCACCTCACCGTATACAACAAATGATTGCGCCGATCCGCTGGCGCTGGAGACGTCCACGCGATCGACATTGGCCGTATTGCCCCACGGCATTGACGCGGAGCTGTCCTGCCAAAGCGTGTACGTCAGGCAACGGTTACTGCCGTTACACATCTGCCTGCTATCGCCATTCGCATGACTGCCGTTATCAATACCCAGGGAAAATGCGGTTCCCAGCGGGCATCGCGCCTGAATCTGCGCGCTGGCTTTTGTGGTTTGCAGGCGTAGCGTCGAGGCCTCCAGCAGGCCAAAATCCAGATTTGAGACGCTTTGAATCGCGCAACTGTCCGAAACGGACGCAGAACTTTGCGTGTTACCGCCATTGGTGGCGCTGTTCTGCGCCTGCCCGGACTGACAGGATGCCAGCGCATCCTTACTGGTCTCGGTGTTCCAGCGAATGCGCATCGTCATGCTGTAGTTATAATAGGCATAAGCGGGAATATCATTCTGCCCGGCCGGAACAATCCCCTTGAGATTAAAGGTTCCGCCCACCGTTGTATTATTGGTGTTCAACATGATGGTTTGCTGCATCAAATTATCACTTTGCTGCAATTCCTGCGCAGGATCGCTCAGGTTATAGACACGAAAAAGCAGCGTATAAACATTACCTTCACTGTCACCGTTTGAGTGCATTTTAAAGGGGGGCGCATCTTCGCTGCTGAGACAAATATTCGCATAGTGATTAACCCCAGGCGTGTAATCCTGAAGGTGGCAGGTGTATTTGGCGCTGGCCGTGGTCGTGGCCGTCGAGCCAATTGATAGCGAACCAAACGAGAAACTATTTCCGCCGGAAAACTCACAGCTTATTGCACCACTGGCGGCATGAACCGTCGCTGGCGTGGTTATTATCGCTAATAATAACCCGGTAAAAATTATCAATGTAATAATGCGCATGGGAATACTTTTCGCTACCACGATAATCATCGCTATCGGGTGAGGAAAATAATATGAGTATTGAGATAGGTGGGTTTTACACGTGTGGGGCAGAGACGTCAAATTTCTGCTGAAAAAGATAAGCAGAAGTCATTCTATTTTTTTGAACAAGAACCGCAAAACATTCCGATTTTCATGATCGCCGTCACACTTTATCCTTAGGGTTATCAAAACAACAACCTACTTACCCTCTGGTTGTACCAAGGAGTCTCATCATGAAATCTATCAAATCGTTTGCCGTTATCGCGACGCTGTCACTGGCTTCTGTGTTATCCGCCAACGCGCTGGCTGCCGACAATACCCGCATTGAAGCGGGCTCAAACATCGATACCTCGGTTGGACAGAATCATATCGATGTCAGCCACGCTTTTGATGCAGAAAATTTGACTGCCGGAAATCTGCAGTAACGCAAATGGCCTGATGCGCAACGCGCTATCAGGCCGTTGTTCTGTCACGCGCCCTGACGGGTCGCGGCCAGCACAATTTCGCGAATGCAGACGTACTGCGGCTGAGAATAGGCAAAGTCGATGGCGTTCGCCACATCTTCCGGGCTCAGCACTTTTCCGCCCATATCCTCTTTCCAGGCCTGATAACCGGTTTTGATTTCATCGCTGGTCGTGTGGCTTAGCAGTTCAGTTTCCACCGCGCCCGGCGCAATCACCACCACGCGCACATTATGCGGCGACAGTTCTTCACGCAGGTTTTCTGACATACCGTGTACGGCAAATTTTGTGCCGACATACACCACGTGATTGGGGAAGGTTTTACGCCCGGCTACGGAACTGATATTAATGATGGTGCCCGCTTTGCGCGCAATCATCCCTTCCGTAACCGCATGCACACCGTTTAGCAGCCCTTTCACATTCACATCCAGCATCCGATCCCATTCATTCGGGTCCTGCTGTTCAATGTTACCCAGCAGCATCACCCCGGCGTTATTGACCAGCGCATCCACCGGGCCAAACTGCGCTTCCGCTTCTTTAATCACCGCGCTGAATGCCGCACGGTCCGTCACATCCAGCGCGCGGCACAACGTATTCGGCAGATTAAGCGCCGTCATACGTTCTACACGACGCGCCAGCAGCAGTAACGCGTGACCTTTAGCAGAGAGCAGTTTGGCGGTGGCAAGGCCGATGCCGGAGCTTGCGCCAGTGATCACGATTAACGGTTTAGATGCAGTACTCATGGCAATTCCTCATAAATAAAAATGATGACTATCGTCATGCCGCTACTTTAAATCGCCGCAGATTTGGTGAAAAATGGTTTATTTCTTTCACCGTCATAATAAATTTCTATGGATAAGCGCCAGCTCAAAGCTTTTATCTGCGTCTTCGAAGAACGCAACATCACCCGCGCCGCTCAGCAGTTAAGTCTGACACAGCCCGCGTTATCCGCCACCATCAAGGCGCTGGAGGACGATTTAGGCACGCCGCTGTTTATTCGCAGAACACGTGGTGTGGATGTGACCGACGACGCACGCGTGCTCTATCCTCACGCCCGACGCATGGTAAGTGACATGGCGGCGCTGGCCTCACGCTTTCGTAAACGTCACGATAAAACGCCGCTAACGCTCGGGATTGAACAAGATGTCGCTTCTGCTCATCTTACTCGCGTACTGGAACGGGCAAGACAGGCGCTGCCGGATGTACTGCTGACGTTAGACCCCGGCTGTACGGGCGACATTCGGCTGGCCTGTGAGAGTCTGCGCTGCGAAGACGAGCTGTTTATTCCGTTGTATGAAGAGCATTACGTGCTGGCTTTACCGCTCAATCATCCGCTCAGCCACACATCCAATTTGACCATTGAACAGTTGCACGATTCACCCTGGGTGATGCTGCCAGGCCACGATTCGCACCAGCGTTTTCTGCCCTTTTACGGAGCCAACGCCAGCCAGCCCGCCGCAAATGCGGGGAGCTTTACGCTGGCACTGGATTTAGTGGAAGCGGGCTATGGCCTGACAATTGCGCCTGCCCCGCTGGTTGATGCGCGCTGTGCGCTGGCTTCATTGCCCCTTCCCGGCTATCCGCTACTACGCCGGGTCGGGATTTGCTATGCCATGCAGGCTCTGGAGAATCCGGTGATTGAAGAACTACTGCGGCATCTGAGTGTAGCTGGACGTCACGCAGAGTAAGTCGGGTAGTCGATATAGCCGTGCTGGTCGCCACCATAAAGCGTCAGCCGTGCATCGGCGTCAAATCCTTCCAGCGGCCAGCCGTGACGGAATCGGGTTGCCAGATCCGGGTTGGTGACATACGGCGTGCCAAAGGCAAACAGGTCGGCATAGCCTTTATCCAGCATCTGCTGGGCGCTTTCTGGCGTCAGTTTCCCGGCAACCATGACCGGCAAATCACACACTTTACGCACCTGCTGACGGAACGTTTCCGGCACCTCAACATGACGGGAAATATTCTCCGAGAAGTGCACGTAAGCGAGCTTCATTGGCGTCATTTTTTCCAGCGCTTTCAGCACCACGTCCACAATTTCCGGGTCGCTTTCGGCAAACCCTTCCATGACGTGCGGCGACACGCGCACCGCAACGCGATGTCCGCCAATTTCATCGCTCACCGCCTGTAAGGTTTCCAGCAGGAAACGCATCCGGTTTTCCTGACTGCCGCCGTACTGGTCGGTACGCTGATTGCTGGAAGTGCGCAGGAAAGTATCAAATAAATAACCGTGGGCCGCGTGGATCTCTACACCATCGAAGCCCGCTTCCAGCGCATTACGCGCCGCCTGCACAAAGTCAGCAATGGTGTTATCGATATCCTGCTGGGTCATGGCGCGCGGCATTTGCGTTTCAATCATGCCAAAGCCGCCTTCCGGCAGCGGGCCAAATACCTGGTCCGGATCTTTCAGTGCAGAAGCTGAGACCGGCTGCTCGCCCGCGATGCTCGAATGGCTACGACGCCCGACGTGCCAGAGCTGAACAAAGACTTTGCTGCCCGCAGCGTGGATAGCCTGAGTGACTTTTTTCCAGCCGTCGATATGCGCTTGCGTATAGATGCCCGGCGTCATGGAGTAACCCCGCGCCACGGCAGAAATGGGCGTTCCTTCGGTGATGATCAATCCGGCATCGGCGCGCTGCTGATAGTAGGTCGCCATCATCGCGTTCGGCACATCGCCCGGCTGAGAGGTGCGGGAACGGGTCATCGGCGCCATCGCAATGCGGTTCGCAAGCGTTGTGTCGCCAAAAGCAAAGGAATCGAATATTGAGTCAGACATTGAGGTTCTCCCGGTTAATGTCACTGACGGCAGGATAACGCTGCTGTCGCATTGCATTAAGGGGCATAGCGGCAAATGATTTTTGCGATTTAAGCAAAGATAAGCGGCTACCCCTCAGGGATTATTCATTCGTTATATATTGACATATATAGCGAATGGCGCGCATTCTATTCATCACACAAATAATTCCAGACTGTTCCCTGACGACGACGGCGGTGCGCTTGCCCGCTCCATTCTGAACTTTTGCTTTAAAGATGATTATGTTTGATAAAAAAATCGCCCCTCTCGCGACGGGCTTATTGACGTTTTCCTGCCTGAGCCTGGCACAAACCCCTCACGCAGAAGATACCATGGTGGTGTCTGCCACCAACGCCCCGACAAACCAGGAACAAGAACCCCCCGCCGCTGAAAAGCAGGCCACGCTCGGCAACCTCGGCAAGCGCGAATTGATTGATGTGCCGTGGAACGTACAGACACTCTCCTCTCCCGTCATTGAACAGCAGCAGTTGAAAAGTGTGAAAGATGTCTATCGCTATATGCCTTCAGTGCAGGGCGATGGCGTGCGCCCGCAAACTCGTGGGATGCAGGGCAGCGTGGTACAAAACAGTATGATTGACGGCCTGAATGCTGTCTCCACCACGGAATACCCGGCTGAGCAATTTCAGCGCGTGGAAGTGCTGAGCGGGCTGGCCGGTTCTCTCTATGGGCCCGCCAACCCGGCGGGGATGTTCAACCTGGTCAGCAAACGTCCGACCGATACGCCTTTACATCGCGTGACGATTGGCGGCGGAACCGGCAGCGGCGCGTTAACCTCGATGGACTTTAGCGGCCCGATTGACGACGGCGACCGGGTAAAATATCGCCTGAATATGTTGAATGAAGACGGGCGCGGCTATACGGCAGGAAGTCATAAACGTCGTCAATATGTTGGCCTGGGTCTGGACTTCCAGCTCAGCGATAAAACGGTGCTGGAGAGCAATTTCAGTTACTACCACTATTACGACAAGGGCTTGCCGGGTAATTTTGCCCTCGCCAAAGGGGTGCATTTCCCGTCGGCATTTAACCCCACCGACAGCAAGTATGGTCAGTCCTATGCCGGGAACGATGACGAGACCACCACCGCCAGCATGCACCTGAAGCATGACTTTGACGGCAACTGGCTACTGGATGTCGGCGTGCTGCGTCAGATAGCGGATCGCGAATCCACGACCGTGACCAATACGCTCACGGATAATCACGGCCACTACACCACCACCACCGCCAACTCCGCCGCCAGCCGTTTCACCATCAACAGCTATATGGCGAACCTGAGCGGTAGCGTTGATACGGGCTGGTTAACTCAGGATATCACCACCGGTGTGCGCGGCTTCGTGTGGAAAAACTTCAACCCGGTCGCCGGGGGTAATTTCACGCTGGGTCAATCCTCGCTGAGTGAAAACCCGACCTTCCCTCGCCCACCGTATCCTGATTTTAACCATCGCTATCACTCCGCCAGCACCACACAGCACGCTTTCCTGCTGAGTGACACCCTGCACTTCACGCCTCAGTGGAGCCTGCTGCTCTCTGGCAGTGAAAACCTGTTTACCGTCAGCAACTACAACAAAACCGGGAAACAGACCAGCGACAAAAAAGATCAGGGCGGCAGCGGCTCCGTCAGTCTGATGTATAAACCCATCGACAATATCACCCTCTACACCACCTGGGCGGACAGCATGCAACAAGGCGATACGGCCCCAGCCGGGGCGGAAAATGCCGGGCAGATCCTCGACCCGTATCGTAGCCATCAGGTTGAAGCGGGCGTGAAATACGCGCCAGTCAAAGATCTGCTGCTCTCGGCTGCGATCTTCGAAGCCAAACGTCCCTTCGCGTATACCAATGAAGCGGGTGAGTTTGCGCAGGATGGCAAACAGAAAAACCGTGGGCTGGAGCTGATGGCAGACGGCCACGTCACGCCCAATCTACGCCTGTTCGGCGGTACCACCTGGCTTGATCCTAAACTGCACGACACCTCCGATGAAAGCGCGGATGGCAAACGGGTAGTCGGCCTGCCGCGCTTCACCGCCAATATGCTGGCGATTTACAGCATTGAGCAGGTGAAAGGGCTGGATGTGGATACCAACGTGCATTATGTCGGACGCCGGGCGACCGATAACGCGAACGACAGTTGGGTGGGCAGTTATACCACCGTGGATGTCGGCAGCAGTTACGCGACGCGCCTGTTTGGCACGCCGACTACTTTCCGCTTCGATATTACTAACGTCACCAATCGCCACTACTGGACCAATATTGTCCCTGGCGCGTTGACGGGGTATACCGGCGCGGGCACCGCCAGCGCACAGCTGGGCGCACCGCGACAGGCACAGCTGTCTATGCAGATCGATTTCTAAGGAGTCTGAATGAAACGACGTCATGCCTGGGCGCTCTGCGCCTGGCTGGCCTTCCCCGTCCTGGCTAACCGCCAGGCGGTGGATGACGCCGGAAACACCGTCACCCTTCCCGACCAGGTGCATGCCATCGCCGACGGCTGGTTTGCCCATCACTCGGTACTGATGACGCTGGGCGCAGGCAAGCAGATTGTTGCTACCGTAAACCATCCCAAAAGCCAGCCGTGGATGTTTAAAATTAATCCTTCGCTGAATCAGGCGTTGCAGGTCCATGGCACCACCTTTAACCCGGAAAGCCTGATTGCCCGCAAAGTGGATGTGCTGTTTGTCGCTAAGGGCAACGCCGATTTATCGGTTTATCGCCAGGCCGCCATCCCGACGCTGGCGATGGCGTTTACCGATTATCCCTCGCTCATGACGTCCGTTAGCAACACGGCAACGGCTCTTGGCAACGAAAGCGCCCGGACGCGCGCCGCCGCATATAACCGTTATCTGACCGATACGCTGGCCGCCATTACAGCGAAAACCGCCAAACTTACCGACGCGCAACGTCCACGCGTGCTGCATATTCAGTCGTTTAACCCCTTAAAAGTGGACGGTAGCAATACACTTATCGACACCTGGATAAACCTTGCGGGCGGGCGTAATGTCGCGGCAGAGATAAAGGGCAATATGAAGGAGGTTTCGCCGGAGAAAGTGCTTCTCTGGCAGCCTGAGATCATCATTATTGGCGCAGGCGCAGGTGATATTGCTCATTCCCGCTATGCGCAGCTTTTTGCCGATGTGAAGGCCGTCAAAACGGGTAACGTTTGGCAGAATCCGGCGGGCGTTTTCCCGTGGGATCGCTACGGTACTGAAAGCGCACTGCAACTTCAGTGGGCGGCGATGAAACTGCACCCTGAGCTATTTCCTGAAATCGACATGGTGGCGAGAACGCGAGCGTTCTATCAACATTTCTTTGATTACCCTCTGAGCACCGCCGAGGCGCAGCGGATCCTTCACGCCTTGCCGCCGGAGAATTAAATCTGGCGCATTCAGGCGGCGAGCTGTGCTGGCACAACCGTCATTTCACCACTACGCTCAATGATTGGGCTTTTAAAAACATTGATAACAAAAGGATATCACTATGAGTGAAGTGAAAATTGTCGCCACCCTGACCCCGCGCAAAGAGTATGTCGATACCATCCGCACCGCCGCGCAGGCGATGGTCGGCCCAACGCAGCTGGAAGCGGGTTGCCTGCAATATGATTTGCACGAAAGCCGCGCCATTCCGGACGTGCGTAATCTGGCGGTGGAAGGCGCGGTGTCATTTGTGTTTATTGAGCGCTGGAAGTCTGAGGACGATTTGAAAAAACACGTCGCCATGCCGTATCACGATGACTTTCTGGAAATATTAGACGGCAAGCTGGACAACATTAGCGTTCAGCGGCTGAACAAGCTGTAGGACTGTGCCATAACGCCTGATGCGCTTCGCTTATCAGGCCTACGGGATCTTCAGCCTTGTAGGCCGGGCAAGCGCCAGCCACAAACTGTAAATTAACCATCTGATTTGTCGATATTTCTTAATCAGTGACCGCGATCGCTGGCCCCTTCATGCGTTGTTATCCACAATAAAGATTGTTTCAGCAACTGATTGATATGAAGGGATTTCAACTATGTATAAAACGATTCTGGTTCCTGTTGATGTCTTTGAGTCCGACCTCGCCGACAACGCCTTAGCACACGCGCAATATCTGGCCGAGAAAGCCGGCGGTGATATTCATCTTCTGCATGTACTGCCGGAATTCTCACCGATGCTCACGCGGGGTTTTATCGCCGACGCGAAGAAAATGCAGCAGTACCTGCAGTGCGCCAGCGAAGAGAAAATGGCCCAGCTGGCAAGAAGTCTCTCATTTCCACAGAACCGTATTCATCACCATATTCGTAACGGGAAAGTGCGTGACGCCGTCGCGACGCTGGCGGATGAGCTGAAAGCGGATGTGGTGGTGATTGGTTCGCGCAATCCGGCAAAGCAGTCGCATCTGCTGGGGTCTGAAGCCTCGGGGATCTTACGCCATGCACGCGTGCCGGTGTTTGTGATTCGCCTGTAGAATGAGCCTGCTTGCGCAGGCTCTTAGGACATTACTGAAGCGACACCGCCATTTGTCGCTTTGCTTCCGTGCGCACGCGATGAAGAACACGGTGTTTGATTTCACTGTACTGCGGGTGTTCTGCCAGCGTTTCGATATTCCTCTCGCGGGTAAACGGCAACACAATCTCTTCGACAATTCGCCCCGGCTTGGCCGACATGACCAGAATACGGTCAGCCAGAAACAGCGCCTCTTCCACATCGTGAGTGACAAACAATAACGTCGTTTCCGTTTTCAGCCAGGCGTCGCGGAGCAGTTCCTGCATCATTAATCGCGTTTGTGCATCCAGCGCACCAAAGGGTTCGTCCAGTAACAAAACGTCCGGCTCAGGCAGCCAGGCACGAGCCAACGCGACACGCTGCTTCATCCCACCAGAAAGCTGCCAGGGCGCATGATGCTCAAACCCCTTTAATCCCACGCGGGATAGCCAGTTGATCGCCTGATTATTCACGTCCTCTTTATTATATTTACCTAAACGCGGGCCAAAGGTGACGTTTTCCAGCACAGACAGCCACGGGAACAAGTTTGCCTGCTGAAAGATCATGCCGCGATCCGGACCCGGTTGCGTCACCTTTTTCCCCGCGGCTTTCACCGTACCTTTATCGGGACGAGTAAACCCCGCAACCAGATTAAGAATGGTCGATTTCCCACAGCCCGATGGCCCCAGCAATACTACAAACTCCCCTTTTTTTAGGGTGAGGGAGATATCGTCGAGAACCGTGACAGGATTCGGCTTGGCCGCAAAGGCAAGTGACACGTTTTCAAGTGAGATAGAACTCATTATTCTTTCCCCGCCCAGGGTACAGCCACGCGCTGCAACCCCAGGATCAATAAATCGAGCAGATATCCAATCCCGCCCAACAGCAGAATACCCAGCATGACAATATCCGTGCGCAGATAGGCGCTGGCGTTCACTACCATCCAGCCAAGCCCTGAACTGGCAGCCACCATTTCCGCCGCAATCAGCGACGTCCAGCCAATACCAATCGAGAGCCTGACCGTGGTAAAAAGATCCGGCAGCGCATCAGGCAATACCACACGCATAAAGATCTGCCGACGCGTCGCGCCCAGCGTTTGTGCCACGCGAATTCGCGAGCGCCCAATTCGCTCTACGGCGGCCGACGCGCCGACAACTACACTCAAAAACGTCGCGATAAATATCAAAAAGAATTTTGACGACTCGCCAATTCCCAGCCACACCACTGCCAGCGGAATCAGCGCGATTTTGGGCAACGGACGGAGAAACTGCACAAACGGGTTAAGGACGGCAGCCAGCGTGTCTGAAAGACCCATCAATAATCCCAGCGGGATGCCAATCGCAATAGCCAGCGCAAAGGCGCTCAATGCGCGAGCCAGACTGACAGCGATATGTTGCCAGAGCGGTACCTGCCGATAGCCATCTTCAAGTAACTCACGCGCGGTTAAACCAATATCCGTCAGCGAGGGGAGCAGCAGTGGGTCCACCCACTGCCTTGTCGCCGCCGTTTGCCAGAGCAAAAAGAAAACCGCCACCGATACCACGCTGATAGCGATATGTTGACTCAATTTCATTGTCCGGACACCGCCGCATCTTGAATGTAGTGGGCATTGATGGCGCTGTTCCAGTTTGTCGGGATATCGCGCTGCCGGATTTCACCAATTCCGGCAAGGAAGTTCGCCGTTTTGCTCAGCGCTTTTCCAATACCGCTATCGCTGGTATCCGTACCGTTCCCCAACCAGGATGGCGTACTCTGCTCAGCTAATGTCGGATATTCCAGACCATTCAGTGTGTTAGCCGCCGTCGTTTGCGGCGCGCCGACTTCTTTTGCAACAATCGCGGAAGCGCGTTCCGGATCCTTTTTGAACTCGTTGACTTTTTCCTGATGCACGCGCAGGAAGGCGGTTACCACCTGGGGATATTGTTCCGCAAAGGCCTTACGGACAACATAGTTGTTGTAAATGAGATAGCCTGCTTTTTGCAGTTCTTTAGTGGCAAAGACCTGATGGCCCCCTGCTGATTCCAGCTCCTGCGCAAAAGGCGCCCATACATAACCCGCATCAATATCGCCACGTTTCCACGCCGCCACCATCTCTGCCGGACGTAACGGCAGCAGAGTTATTTTGCTACGATCCAGTTTATTAACGGTGATCGCGGCTTCCAGCGCATATTGCGCGGTGGAGTTTGGCGGATACGCCACGCGTTTGCCTTCGATATCCTTAATTCCGTTAATCCCCTCTTTACCAATCAACCGCTCATAGCTGGCAATGACGCCGGAAACACCAATAATTTCGACCGGCAGTTTTCTTACAATACCTGCGGTTGCCGGGCTGGATCCGAAGTTGGCAATATCAATCGCATTGCTGGCGAAGTAGGTTAAAGCATCAGCTCCTGACGCAAATTGCACCCACTTCACTTTACTGTTTAATGCTTTATCCAGTGACCCGTCAGCTTTTGCCAGCATTAAAACCTGGGAGCCACCGCTATACGCGATGCGCACTTCAGACGGCGTGTCGGCAAACGCACTGTTAACCCAGAAACTGCCTGCTGCGAGTAAAAAAACCAGACTTTTTTTCATGTTGTCTCTCTGTATTATTCTGTGTGAAATCATTTAAATAATGTGATCATTACGCCGTGATAACCAAAGGCTTGCGCACTGCTTCGCCAGCGCCTCGGCAGGATCAATTGCCTCGTTAAGGAAGGGCGAAGAAACAGCCGCTAACGCCACAGGGACTTCAGTACAGGCCAGCACCAGTTTCTCAGCACCACGTTCACGCAGCGCCCGCGCCTGCAACGTCAGCAACTCGCCTCCCTGCTGCAAATCGCCGCGTTTCACCGCATAGCAACCCGGAACAAACCAGCGCGCAATTTCATCCTGGGTCGGGAGCAGGCTTTGCGTGCCAATGGTCGCGAATCGTTGTTGAAACCAACCTGCATCCAGCGTTCCCTGTGTTGCGATGAGTCCCACTTTTTTCGGCTTATCCTCTATCACCTCAAGTGTGGCATCCGCGATATGCAGCATCAGCGCCTGACTTTCTTGTTTTAACGCGTCGTACCAGTGATGCGCGGTGTTACAGGCGATAACAATATGGCTAACACCCAACCGGTTAAGCTGCTTTACACCGTGCAGCAGTTGCGGAAGCGGCGACGGCCCTTCTCCGGCCAGCGCACGCTGACGATCGGCAATTTGCGGCACATTCCACACCACATGAGGAATTTGCTGCTGATCGTTACTGGCAGGCGTAGCGCGCAGAAGCTTATGCATAAAATCGACGGTGGCTAATGGACCCATCCCACCCAGCACACCTAATAAAAAGGGGCGGCTCATGGGGCGAGCGAGTCGGTGATCACCTGGCGATAGCCAAACAGGCCCGCGGAACCGCCGGTGTGGATGAAGACCACATTTTCACCCTTACGGAAAGCGCCTTCACGAATCAGACCAATCAGCCCGGCGAATCCCTTTCCGGAATAAACCGGGTCGAGCAAAATGCCTTCATGCTGTGCCAACAGTTGCAGAGCTTCCAGCATGGATGACGTCGGCAGGCCATACCCTTCACCAACATAGTCACTGTTAGCCTTGACGCTTTCGCGAGGCAGCCCGCCCTCGACACCCAACAGTTCCAGCGTTTGCTGGGCCAGGCGCCAGACGTTTTGCTCCTGTTTCTCACGCGGCGCACGCACGCTAATACCGAGTAACGGAATACCGCTGTTGGAGGCGTGAAGACCAGCGACTAATCCTGCCTGCGTACCCGCACTTCCCGTGGCATGAACGATATGGTCGATTCTCAGGCGTTGCTGGCTGGACTGCCACAGCAGCTCCTGTGCGCAGGCTACATAGCCCAAAGCGCCGACAGGATTCGAGCCGCCCCCGGGGATCACATACGGTTTGAATCCCTGCGAACGTAGCGTTTCTGCGTGATGCTCCATCGCCTGCTGCATATCGGTTCCGGCTGGCAGGTGCGCAATAATTTCGCCGCCCAACAGACCATCAAGCAAAATATTGCCAGAGTGCTGGTAGTCATCGCCGAGTGTGGTCACGCGCTGCTCAAGGAAAATATGTGTTTTGAGGCCAAGTTTTGCCGCTGCGGCTACAGTCTGTCGCACATGATTCGATTGGGTTGCACCCTGAGTGATAATAACGTCGGCCTGTTTTTCCTGCGCATCGCCAAGTAAAAACTCAAGTTTGCGGGTTTTATTTCCCCCTGTCGCAAGGCCGGTACAATCGTCGCGCTTGATCCAAATATTCGGACCGCCGAGCAATTGAGAGAGCTGGGTTAACGGTTCTAATGGCGTGGGGAAATGACCGAACGAGAGCCGGGGAAATCGAGCGAGATGCATAAATATAACTCCTGTAAAATAGTCGCTAAACGCTTATCACGCGAATTAGCAAGAACACAGGAATGACTATATTGAACAATGAAGAACGGGCTAACCAAGTTTTTCGGCTATCGATATGAGCAGGCAGCATAAGAGAAAGGACGAAGAGCGTTATTCTGAAAAATAGTTAATTTAAATTATTATTACTGTATTTATAGCAGGCTGCACAATTGCAGCCCGCTGTTATTGCAATTAATCTCTCAGCGCATCCTGCAAAATTTTCATTGCCGCATCGAACTGCGCATCCGGGATGGTCAGCGGATACAGGAAACGAATCACGTTGCCGTACGCGCCGCAGGTCAGTAGTAGCAGCCCCTGCGCCAGCGCGCGTTGCTGAATTTTCTGTGCAATGGCGGCTGACGGTTCGCCCGTTTGCGGGTCGTTAAACTCAGCCGCAATCATCGACCCCAGACCGCGTACCGCCGCGATGGCCGGAACGGTTTCTTTGGCATCAATCAGCGTTTGCGTCAGGCGCTGGCCCAGGTGATTCGCGCGTTCGCAAAGGGATTCTTTGTCGATAATGTTGAGCACCGCATGCGCGGCAGCCACCGCCAGCGGGTTCCCGGCGTAGGTGCCGCCAAGCCCACCCGGCGCGGGCGCGTCCATAATGTTGGCATTACCGACCACGCCCGAAAGCGGCATCCCGCCCGCCAGGCTTTTCGCCATCGTCATTAAATCCGGCTTATCGCCGTAGTGATCCATGGCAAACAGTTTACCGGTACGCGCAAAACCGCTTTGTACTTCATCGGCAATCATCACAATACCGTGCTCGTCGCACAGACGGCGAATCGCAGAAACCAGCTCTTTTGGCGCCACGTTAAAACCGCCCTCGCCCTGCACCGGTTCGAAAATAATGGCGGCAACCTGCTTCGCTTCGATGTCTGATTTAAACAAACGCTCGATGGCATCGAGGGAATCTTGCGTCGAAATACCCTGTAAATCAGACGGATACGGCACGTGATACACCGAACCGGGGAACGGACCAAAGCCGATTTTGTACGGCGCGACTTTTCCGGTCAGCGCCATGGTCATATACGTACGACCGTGGAAGCCGCCGCTAAACGCAATCACGCCAGGGCGTCCGGTATGGGCGCGGGCGATTTTCACCGCATTTTCCACCGCTTCCGCACCGGTGGTGAAGAACGCGGTTTTAGCCTGCCCGCTCACCGGGGCAAGGGCGTTAATTTTCTCCGCCAGCGTGACGTAGCTTTCGTATGGCACAATCTGGTACGCCGTGTGGGTAAACTGTTGCAGTTGCTGCTCCACCGCCGCCACCAGTTCAGGGTGACGATGACCGGTATTCAGCACCGCAATGCCTGCGGCGAAATCGATGTACTCGTTGCCCTCAACATCCTTCAGCGTGGCGTTTTCAGCCGACTGGGCGAAGAAGTTACACATCACGCCAACCCCGCGCGGGGTGGCAGAAAGACGACGCTGATGGAATTCATTGTTGCTCATGTTTCACACCTTTTGACTCTTCACGGTTAATCGGAAATTAAACGCCCAGACGATCGCGCAGGCTGTAATAAGCCGCGCCCATCGCGGTAAACGGCACGCGAAGCGTACGCCCGCCGGGGAACGGATAATGCGGCAGATTGGCGAAGGCGTCGAAACGCTCGGCGTCACCGCGCAGCAGTTCGGCAATCAAGCGCCCTGCAAGATGGGTACAGGTCACGCCGTGGCCGCTGTAGCCCTGCATGTAATAGATGTTGGTATCAAGGCGACCAAACTGCGGCATGCGTGACAAGGTCAGCAGGAAGTTGCCCGTCCAGCGGTAGTCGATTTTCACGCCCTTCAGCTGCGGGAAAGTTTTCAGCAGTTTCGGCACCACAAGGCGCTCAACGTCATCCGGGTCGCGCGCGCCGTAGACCACGCCGCCGCCGTACAGCAGGCGGTTGTCGGCGGTAAGACGGTAGTAATCAAGCAGATAGTTACAGTCTTCAACGCAGTAGTTTTTCGGGATCAGCGAACGGGCTAACTCATCGGAAAGCCGTTCGGTAGTGATCACCTGCGTGCCGCACGGCATACTGCGTTTCGCCAGTTCCGGCTCCACTTTATCGCCCAGGTACGCATTCCCGGCGACAATCACATACTTCGCCGTCACCTGGCCTTTGGCAGTGCGCACCACGGCGGGCGTAGTGTGCTGGATCTGCGTCACCGCAGAAAGCTCATACACACGCCCGCCGTTGAGACGAATGGCATCGGCTTCACCAATGGCAAGGTTCAGGGGGTGAATATGCCCGCCACTGTGATCCAGCAGCGCGCCGGTATAGCGATCGCTGGCGACTTCACGACGAATGGCGTTGGCATCCAGCAGCTCCAGCTGTTTATTGCCATAGCGTTCCCAGTTCTCTTTCTGCTCTTCCAGAGTCGCGAGCTGTTTATCATTCATCGCCACAAACAGGCCGCCGGGGCGGTAGTCGCAGTCAATCTGATAACGTTTGATACGTTCGCGGATGATCTCACCACCTTCGAACATCATGCTGCCGAGCATACGGGCGGTGTCCATGCCGTAGCTTTTTTCGATCACGTCGATGTCGCGGCTGTAGGAGTTCACAAGCTGCCCGCCGTTGCGTCCGCTGGCGCCGAAGCCGATGCGTGAGGCTTCGAGAACCACCACGTCAAAGCCCGCTTCTGCCAGATGCAGCGCGGAGGAAAGCCCGGTATAACCGCCGCCAACCACGCAAACATCACAGATGATTGACTCATTCAGCGTGTCGAAAGGCGCATATTTATTCGCACTGGCGGCGTAATAACTACTGGTATGTTCGGTCATTTCAGGCCTCCAGGCTTATCCAGATGGTTTTCAGTTCGGTGAATTTTTCAAGGGCATGCAGGGATTTGTCGCGACCGTTGCCGCTCTGCTTATAGCCGCCAAACGGCACGGTCATATCGCCGTCGTTGTAGTTATTGACGAAGACGGAACCGGCTTTCAGGCGGCGGCTCATGCGGTGCGCGCGGGAGAGGTCGCGCGTCCACACCGCCGCGCCGAGCCCGTACTGGCTGTCGTTGGCAAGCTGTAGCGCCTGGTCTTCTGATGTGAAACGCGTAACCACCAGCACCGGGCCGAAAATCTCTTCGCGACTTAAGGACGCATTCGGGTCTACATCCACAAAGATGGTCGGGCCGATGGCCGCAGCCAGTTCGGCATTACGACCATCCAGCAGCAGTTGCCCTTTACCCTCGCCTTCCCGAATAAAGCTATGCACCGAGTCGGCGTGAGCGCAGTCGATTAAGGTGCCCATGGTGGTCGCGGGATCAAGCGGATGGCCCGGCTGCCAGTTTTGCGCCTGCTGTTTTAACAGGGCTAAGAATTCATCGGCGATGCTCTCTTCCAGCAACAAACGCGTTCCGGCGATGCATACCTGGCCCTGGTTGTAGAAGATACCTGCGGCTGTCGCGCTCGCCGCTTTTTGCAGATCCGGGCAGTCGGCGAAAACGATGTTGGCGCTTTTGCCGCCCGCTTCCAGCCAGACGCGTTTCATGTTGCTGTCGCCCGCATCTTTCAGCAGCTGTTTCCCGGTACGGGTCGATCCGGTAAAGGCGATAACATCGATATCGTTATGACGCGACAGCGCCTGCCCCGCTTCATGACCAAACCCAGCCACCACATTCAGCACGCCATCCGGCAGACCCGCTTCTTTCGCCAGCCCGGCGAGACGAATCGCGCTAAGCGGTGATTTTTCAGACGGTTTCAGGACAACGCTGTTCCCCGCCGCCAGCGCCGGGCCGAGTTTCCAGCAGGTCAACAACAGCGGAAAGTTCCACGGTACAATGGCGGCAATTACGCCGACCGGTTCACGCACGATCATCGCCAGGTCATGGCTACTGGTGGTCGCCACTTCGCCATACACTTTGTCGATCGCTTCGGCGTACCAGCGAATGGCGCGCGCCGCGCCGGGAATATCATCACGCAGGCTGTGACGAATCGGTTTGCCGGTGTCGAGAGTTTCCAGCAGCGCCAGCTCTTCGGCGTTGGCTTCCATTAAATCGGCGAGTTTATTCAGCACCGCTTTACGTTTTGCCGGGGCAGCCTGCGACCAGTCACCGCGTTCAAATACGCTGCGCGCCGCACTCACCGCACGGTCAATATCGGCACTCTTGCCGCGCGCAATATTCGCCAGCGGTGCCTGAGTGACGGGGTCAAACGTTTCAAAGGTTTCATTTTCCGCCGCAGCGGAATATTCACCGTTAATAAATAAGCGGGTTTCAATGGCGAGACTTAACGCTTTATCCTGCCAGTAAGCCAGATGATGAAAATTCATTATGACTCCTGTTTCACGTCTATCAGATATATGCAGTTTGTGAACGTCAGGGCGCAGAGATCCCCGGGCGATGAGCCCGTTTATTTCCGGCGACATTCTTTATAGATTGCCTTTATAGCTAGCCGGGTGGCGTTTCGCTTACCCGGCCTATAAAAACAAAAAGATTAAAACGTGGTGGGCGTATGGGCGCTGATAATTCGGCAAATGCCTGCCGACGTATTACTGAAACTGTGCGGAATGCCGGTATTAATGGCATAACTTTGCCCCGCGACGAGGTGATAATCCTGGCCATTAATGGTCAGAACAATTTCACCTTCCAGTACAGTGCCTATTTCCTCACCCTGATGCTTAATTCTCTCCCCGGTCGTGGTACCCGGCTGGTACGTTTCAAAGATCATCGCCAGCGTGCGATTCGGGTTCCCGTTATGCACCAGCTTCATCGACACACCCTGACTGCCCATTTCAATTAAGTCGTCCTGATTAATAACGACCTGCGGTTCATCAGGTTTTTCCGGCTCGGAAAAGAATTCCGAGAGTGACAGACCATACACCTTCAGCAGCTTTTGCAGCGTACTGATAGCTGGGCTGACTTTATCCTGCTCTATCGTACTGATAGCGCTGTGAGTCAGCCCGGAGAGTTCGGCGGCACGACGTTGTGAAAGTCCCTGCTGCTGGCGGATTTCCGACAAGCGTTTACCCGGTGCCAGTCCGTCATCACTCATATTTGCATTTCCTTAACTGTAGGGGTCAGAGTCGCTGTTTTTCAGCGATATGGTTCTGACAAGCGGTGATAAAGCCCTCAAACAATATACGCGAAAGCGCATACTCGCTACTGTTCCATTCCGGGTGCCACTGCACGCCCAGCGCGAAGGGGTGATTATTGACGCTCACCGCCTCCACCAGCCCATCCGGTGAACGGGCCTCGACGCGCAATCGCGGGCTCACAACCTTCGCCCCTTGCCCGTGCAGGGAGTTTACCCAAAAGTTGCTACAGTCAGGTAACAATGCGGACAATAATCCGCCCTCTTCAACCTGCACTTCGTGGGATGGCGCATACTGCTGTTCGACCGGCAATTCAGGATCTTCCCGATGCTCCAGCAGTTCCGACTGCTCGCACAGCTTGCGATGCAAAGAACCCCCGGTTGCCACCACCATTTCCTGTAACCCCCGGCAGATGGCGAAAATGGGGATGCGCCTTTCGAGTGCGGCATTGATCAACGCCATGCTCAGAAGATCACGCCCGGGATCGGCGTCAGGCTCATCGCCGTTTTCACCATATAGGTGCGGCTGCACATTGCTGGGGCTTCCTGGCAGATAAATGCCATCGAGTTTCGGCAGTAGTTCTGCGAGCAACTCAGGCTCCGCCAGCGCATGTGGCAGCGCAATCGGCAAACCGCCCGCGTGAATAATGGCATTCAGGTACTTTTCTTGCAGGGTCTGGGTCTCATGACCCTTAAGCCTGTTCCTGCACATCACGATACCGATAACCGGCTTGTACATTATATTTTCCATGATCGATCTCACAAAGTGGACTAAATTATCGCCATTACTGCGGTTAAAATGACCTTTCTGTTCAATATTTTTTCAATCTAGCAGTGGATTTTCGGTTTTGCAAACTTAATTTAACATTTGACAAACATTTAGTTTGCATACAAATTCGAAGAGTGGTCATTATATTTTACGCTTTCATAGCGAGCGGAAAACAAAACCAAAGGCGAAGAATCATGGAAACCAATATCGTTGAAGTAGAGAACTTTGTTCAGCAGTCAGAAGAGAGGCGGGGTAGCGCCTTTACGCAGGAAGTGAAACGCTACCTGGAGCGCTACCCGAATACGCAATATGTTGATGTACTGCTTACCGACCTGAATGGTTGCTTCCGCGGAAAACGCGTCCCTGTCTCCAGCCTGAAGAAGCTGGAGAAAGGGTGTTACTTCCCGGCCTCCGTCTTTGCGATGGATATTCTCGGTAACGTAGTAGAAGAAGCGGGCCTGGGTCAGGATATGGGCGAGCCGGATCGTACCTGCGTGCCGGTACTCGGTTCCTTAACCCCTTCCGCCGCCGACCCGGAATATATTGGTCAGATGCTCCTGACCATGGTCGATGAAGATGGCGCTCCCTTTGACGTTGAGCCGCGGAACGTACTCAACCGCCTGTGGCAGCAGCTTCGCCAGCGCGGGCTGTTCCCGGTCGTAGCGGTAGAGCTGGAGTTCTATTTACTGGATCGCAAACGCGACGCCGAAGGATATCTGCAACCCCCCTGCGCGCCCGGCACCGATGACCGCAACACCCAAAGCCAGGTTTACTCGGTTGATAACCTCAACCACTTCGCCGACGTGCTCAATGATATTGATGAACTGGCACAGTTACAGTTGATTCCCGCTGATGGCGCGGTCGCCGAAGCCTCGCCGGGCCAGTTTGAAATCAACCTGTATCACACCGATAACGTGCTGGATGCCTGCGATGATGCATTAGCCCTTAAACGCCTGGTGCGTCTGATGGCGGAAAAGCATAAGATGCACGCCACTTTTATGGCGAAGCCGTATGAAGAACACGCGGGCAGCGGGATGCACATCCATATCAGCATGCAAAATAACCGTGGTGAGAACGTGCTTTCTGACGCGGACGGCGAAGATTCGCCGCTGCTGAAAAAGATGCTTGCCGGAATGATTGACCTGATGCCGTCGTCAATGGCGCTGCTGGCGCCGAACGTGAACTCGTATCGCCGCTTCCAGCCGGGGATGTATGTGCCGACGCAGGCGTCGTGGGGCCATAACAACCGCACCGTCGCTCTGCGCATTCCGTGCGGCGATCGTCATAACCACCGCGTGGAATACCGCGTGGCGGGGGCCGATGCCAACCCGTATCTGGTGATGGCGGCGATTTTCGCCGGTATTCTGCACGGCCTCGATAACGAACTGCCGTTGCAGGAAGAAGTGGAAGGCAACGGGCTGGAGCAGGAAGGCTTACCCTTCCCGATTCGTCAGAGCGATGCGCTGTGGGAGTTTATGCAAAACGACGACCTGCGCCACTATCTGGGCGAGCGTTTCTGCCATGTGTATCACGCCTGTAAGAATGATGAGCTGTTGCAGTTTGAGCGCCTCATCACAGAAACCGAAATTGAGTGGATGTTGAAAAACGCGTAGTGACCCCTTGCGGGGTATGTATCACCGGCCTGAGCGGAGCCTGGCCTGACATTTGCTGGTAATCCAGACATTTCCCGTATGTCGCGTTATGGAACGCAGGCGGCAACGGGCTTCCGTTAACGATACAGACTGTGACGAGGAAATGAGATGATGCCGATGATGAAATACCCGCATGGCGAGGGAGGCTGCGTTTGCACCCTCCCCACGACCGAGTGTACCCCGCCCCCCTTGCTTCCCCTGCTAAACAGGTTTGATTTCAGGTCTACGCGACCGCAAACCCGATTACGCAGCGGAGGCACGCATCATGGCCTTTAATTCCTCACTGGATATCGCCGCACAACCCGGCAAAACCAAACTGCGTAAGTCGCTGAAGCTGTGGCAGGTGGTGATGATGGGGCTTGCCTATCTCACGCCGATGACCGTGTTCGATACCTTTGGCATTGTGTCCGGCATCAGCGACGGCCACGTTCCGGCGTCCTATTTACTGGCGCTGGCGGGTGTGCTGTTTACCGCTGTCAGTTACGGTAAGCTGGTTCGCCAGTTCCCGGAGGCGGGCTCGGCCTATACCTACGCGCAAAAATCAATTAACCCGCACGTTGGTTTTATGGTCGGCTGGTCATCGCTGCTGGATTATCTCTTTTTGCCGATGATCAACGTGCTGTTGGCGAAGATCTACCTCTCTGCCCTCTTCCCGGAAGTGCCACCGTGGGTGTGGGTGGTGACGTTCGTCGCCATTTTAACTGCCGCGAACCTGAAGAGCGTCAACCTGGTGGCTAACTTCAATACCCTGTTTGTGCTGGTGCAAATCTCCATCATGGTGGTGTTTATCTTCCTGGTGGTTCAGGGGCTGCATAAAGGTGAAGGGGTCGGCACGGTCTGGTCGTTACAGCCGTTTATCAGCGAGAACGCACATCTGATCCCGATTATTACCGGGGCGACGATCGTCTGCTTCTCGTTTCTCGGTTTTGATGCCGTGACCACGCTTTCAGAGGAGACGCCGGATGCCGCGCGGGTTATTCCGAAAGCGATTTTTCTGACGGCGGTGTACGGCGGCATTATCTTTATCGCAGCGTCGTTCTTTATGCAGCTGTTCTTCCCGGATATCAGCCGCTTTAAAGACCCGGATGCCGCACTGCCGGAGATCGCGCTGTACGTCGGCGGCAAGCTGTTCCAGTCGATTTTCCTCTGCACCACGTTTGTGAACACGTTAGCGTCTGGCCTGGCGTCACATGCCAGCGTGTCGCGTCTGCTGTATGTAATGGGGCGCGACAATGTGTTTCCGGAGCGCGTGTTTGGCTATGTACACCCAAAATGGCGCACCCCGGCGCTGAACGTCATTATGGTCGGAATTGTCGCATTGTCGGCGCTGTTCTTCGATTTAGTCACCGCCACGGCGCTGATTAATTTCGGTGCGCTGGTGGCGTTTACCTTCGTGAATTTGTCGGTGTTCAACCACTTCTGGCGTCGTAAAGGAATGAATAAAAGCTGGAAAGAGCACTTCCACTATTTACTGATGCCGCTGGTTGGAGCGCTGACGGTGGGTGTCCTGTGGGTTAACCTCGAAGCCACGTCGCTGACGTTAGGGCTGGTGTGGGCGGCGCTGGGTGGCGCGTATCTGTGGTATCTGGTACGTCGTTATCGCAAAGTGCCGTTGTATGAGGGTGACAGAACGCCGGTGAGCGAGACGTAATTGTTGGATGGCGCTGCGCTTATCCAACCTACGATTCATCACCAATTGTAGGCCCGATAAGCGTAGCGCCATCGGGCAAAAAGCGGCGCACTACGCGCCGCTTTTAACCTGCTGATAATACGGCACTCGCCGTGTGGTGCCGGTCAGGTTATCAAACACATCCACCTCTGCGGTGCTGATTTTCATCCCCGTTCTCCGCAGCTTCTGCACATCCGCCGCGATACGTTGAATGCCAAACCAAAAAAGCCCATCCAGCGCGGTAACCTGCAAATCATTTTCCAGCGCCAGCTTCAAACGCTCGCGTGGCTGTTTAATCTGTTTGGCAATTTCCTGATACGGCGAGGCGGTTGAAAGCGTGCCATCCATTCGCCGGATACGGTTGGATAAGCGGTATTGATATTCATCGGGAATGGCGTCCAGGCTGGCTTTCAGGCTGTAAACACAGCCGAAACGTTTACCGTTAAAGAGGACATTTTTCTGACTGAGCTGAAGTTCATCACGTACGGCGGCGATCAGCTGTGGCGCGCGGATTAACAACAGACGAAAAGGCAATTCGAAGCTGGTGACGTAGTCAACGTTCAGCAGCGCAATGCGTAAACGCTCCTGCGCGCCCGCGCCGGACTGACGGCACTCTTCAATCACTTCCGCCCACTGTTGGGCGAGCCTCGGCGACTCGCCCGCTTCGGTGAAGCTGTACTTTTCAATCTGATAATCGATTCTTCCGGCCACAGCGCGTTCCTTCCTTTGCGATCAGCAGGTTACTTTAGCAAGTGTCCGGAAAAATCGACAGCGTCATGCGTTAAAAATCAGGCGTGGGACTCAGGCATTTCGATAATAATAAAATGGCTCTGTTCTTTAGCGGCACTGAATTTCAGGGTCGCCGGCCCGGTAATTTCCAGGGTATCTTTTTTACCTAACGAAGCGAAACCTTTCACATTCACTTCACCTTCGAAGTTATTGATATAGGCCTGGCGTCCGGCCTGCAGTTGATACTCAACTTCCGCCGTCGGGTTGGTCAGTTCGCTAACGTACATGTTCACATCCTGATTGAGCATCAGCGGCGCATCGTCATTTTTCAGGCTACCGACAATATGCAGGAGCTTGTTTTCACGCTCTTCCGCCTGATATTTACTCTGGTTATAACGCACCTCCAGCCCCTGCTTCGGCGGCAGGATCCAGATTTGCAGGAAGCGGCACCACTCATCATGTTTGTTCAGCTCAGAGTGCCAGACGCCATTCCCGGCGGTAATCGCCTGCACATGCCCGCGCCCCAGCGTCTCTTCCGTTTGTGTTGCGCTGTCCCAGTGGGTCAGTTGGCCATCAATCACATAGCTGACAATTTCCATATTTTGATGCGGGTGGCGACCAAAACCGTTATGCGGTTTCACATTGTCATCATTCACCACACGTAATACGCCATAATTCATGTTGTCAGGATCGTAATAATTGGCGAAGGAAAAATGGAAGTAGGTATCGGCCGGGTGATAATCACTTGCTGGCAGATAATGCAGGGATTCGCCTTTTTTTACGCGGTATTGGGTTGTCATTGTTTCTCTCCGGTGTTCATATAATGCGGACAGATTAATCACCCTTCTCCCCAGGATAAATGGGGCTACACACAATTCACCGTTACGAAAAATGAAAGAATACGATCTCCTGTCCCTGGGCAGCTTTGTCGCCGTAATCGAAACAGGCAGTTTTTATAATGCTGCCGTACAGCTTGAAACCAGCAGCGCCTCCATCAGCCGCCGCGTCTCTTCGCTGGAACAGAGTCTGGGCGTGCGCCTGCTCAACCGCACCACGCGACACCTGGAACTCACTACCGCCGGTGAGCAGTTTTACAAGGATGTGAAAGGAATCCTTGAATCGCTGGAACAGGCGGAAGAGCGGCTGAACTGCTTTCAGGAGACGCTGAGCGGCGTGATTCGCCTATCGGCGCCGTTAACCTTTGGCGTGAAAAAACTGGCGCCGCTGCTGCCGGTGTTTATGGCGAAATATCCGCAAATCACCGTGCAGCTACAGCTGGAAGACCGACTGTCGGATCTGGTGGGAGAAGGCCTGGATTTGGCTTTACGCATCAGTGCATTGAATGATTCGTCGCTGGTTTGCGCTCATCTGGCAGACCTTCCACGGCTGTTTTGCGCCTCGCCGGCGTATCTTGCGCGAAAAGGTGTCCCGGCATCACCGGCTGACCTTGCCGGGCACAGCTGTCTGCGCTATTCGCTGCTCTCCGCGCGAGATGAGTGGGGATTTACCGAAGGCAAAGAGCTGCCTGAGATGAATACTCCGCTTATCACCGATAACGGCGACGTGCTGCGGGAAGCGGCAATCCAGGGGATGGGCATCGCCATGCTGCCCTGGTTTATCGTCGAAGATGCCCTGCATGCGGGCACGCTGGTGCCGGTAATGCAGGATCATGCGCCGTCTGCGCTACCCCTTTCGCTCATTCGCCCCACTCGCCACTATACGCCTGTACGCGTCACCACCTTTATGGCGTGGCTGCGCGAAGTGTTGTGTACGTCAATTGAGTGATACTATTCCGGTCAGACACACGCGAAACGTTAACCCCGAGGCTTTTTATGAACAACGATATCCCATTGAAGTATTACGATATTGCCGATGAATACGCGACGGAATGCGCAGAGCCGGTCGCCGAGTCTGAACGCACACCGCTGGCGCACTATTTTCAGCTGCTGCTGACCCGCCTGATGAATAACGAAGAGATTAGCGAAGAGGCGCAGAAAGAGATGGCCGATGAAGCGGGTATCAACGCCGCGCGAATTGATGAGATTGCTGAGTTCCTGAATCAGTGGGGAAATGAGTAATTCCCTACCCGTGTTTATGATGCGGGAAATGCCCGGTAGCGGCGCTTACCGGGCCAGTGAAGCCAGTCAAATAAACGCGCTGACCACCCCCACAATAAGCGCGATAAAGAATAACCCCCGGTATAACATCGTCGGAATGGCGAGCCATTTTCTGACAATCCCCAACGCCACCACCACCAGCGCCGCCGGATAAATCGCACTGAGCACCGGAACCGCCAGCATCGTCAGCGAATCCAGCCCCAGTATGGCAATCATCGCTGAAAGCACCAGCGATAACATCACCAGCAGGCCATAAGAGATGCCGGTTACCTGATGAAAATAACGCGCGGTGCCGGTCGTTAAACCAATCGCCGTCACCAGACATGCCAGCGTAATAATTGCCGCCAACAACGCGCGACCATATACGCCAAAGACGGTCTCCACATAGGCGCTCATAATTTGCATCCCGTTACTGGCGGAATGCTCCAGCGTATGCGCGCCCATAGAAATATAACAGACGTAAATAAGCACCAGCCCGGCGGCGGCAATCAGCGCCGCGCGACTGGAATAACGCAGAATACCTTTGGCATTCACGATGCCGCGCTGATAAAGCGTGTGCGTGATGATCGCCCCAAAGCATAACGCGCTAATGACATCCAGCGTCTGATAGCCATTGATGAACCCGGTACCAAACGGATGCGTATCAAACGCGTCAACCGCAGAGGTCAGCGCGCCGGTAGGGTAAATCCAGGCCGTAACGCCGATGAAAATCAGTGCGCCAATTTTCACCGGCGAGAGGAAGAAGCCGACAATTTCCAGCAGCTTGCCCGATTTTGCCAGCACCGCGCCTGCCAGGGCGAAGAACGCAAAAGAGAATACCGTTTTTTGCGTCAACGTACTCTGCGCACCGTTGGTGATCGCTTCATAGCTAATGGTGGCCGTACGCGGTGTTCCAAATAAAACGCCGAGCGTCAGGAAACAGACACTGATAAAAGCAATACTCACGGCCCGCCCCAATGGGCGCGTCAGTTCGTTAATATCCCCTCTATTGATCGCCAGAGAAATAATGGCCAGCGCAGGAAACAGCACGGCAGTAATAATAAAACCGGCTCCCGCGGTGACAGAATTCGCGCCCGCCTGCATACCCACCAGCGGCGGGAAAATAATATTCCCGGCTCCCAAAAATAACGCAAGGGTCATCCCGCCTAACGCGAGCGTATCCGCGAAGGAGAGGTGTTTCGTATCCGACATGAAAGAAACTCTTAAAAGAGAGTGGCGACGTGATGCGCCACCCGAGATCAGAACTGGCTCAAACTTCCCCAGACATAGGCAACGTACAAAAGCACAATGATGGCCGTGCCAAGCGCGACCACATAGCGAGGCTCTTTATGCTTCATCACAGGCTGAAGGTTCCTTCAATCATCATGCGTGCCGCGCCGTAAAGTTCGACGCGTCCATCGTCGCGCACGACACAGCGCAGCGTGCCTTTACGTGCCCCACCCTGCTGGGCAGATAACGTATTTTTGCCCAAGCGCTCCGCCCAGAACGGCGCGAGGAAGGTATGCGCGGAGCCCGTCACTGGGTCTTCATTAACGCCAACCTGCGGGCCAAACCAGCGCGAGACAAAATCAAACTCATCGTCGGCGGCGGTGACGATCACGCCGCGCGTGTCAAATAGATTGAGCGCGTTAAAGTCTGGCGACAGGCCGTCAATCATCGTTTTGTCATCGACCAGCACGATTAAATCAGCCGCTTTCCAGACGCCAACGACGCCGTGGGTAATACCGAGCGCTTCCAGTAATCCTGCCGGGATATCAATGGCTTGTGCCTTTTGCGCCGGGAAATCCATACAGTATTCATCACCGTGCCGGGAGACGCTAAGCTCGCCGCTGCGTGTCTGGAAGCGAATCGTTTTACCGGAATAGCCCAGCTTATTAAACAGCACCCAGGACGCGGCGAGCGTGGCATGACCACAAAGATCCACTTCTACCGCAGGCGTACACCAGCGCAGATGATAGCCATCGTCCGTCGGCACAAAAAACGCCGTTTCCGACAGGTTATTTTCACGGGCAATGGCCTGTAGCGTGTCGTCGCTCAACCATTCCTTCAGCGGACACACGCCCGCCGGGTTACCGCCGAAGGGTTCGGCGGTAAATGCATCAACCTGATAAAATGGGATTTTGTGTGTATTATTGTTTTTCATCATTTTTTTCCAGATAGTTATAGATGGTGTAACGCGAAACGCCCAGCGCATGCGCGATATGCCCCACGCTGCCTTTAACCTTAAAGAAGCCCATTTTTTGCAATTCCGCGACCACGCGTTTGCGAAACTGAATTTTGTTTTCTGACCCCGTCTGGCGAAACCTGGCAATGACTTCATCAAAGGACTGCGCGGGAATTTTGTCGCTCATATCCTCTGCTTCCTGCTCTGCCACTGTCGGCAACAACGAGTCCAGCGTGCGCTTCAGGCTATTCACAACATCCAGATCCACATTGATGCAAAAAGCGACCAACGGAACGCCATCCTCGCTGTAGTAAATCGTCGAAGCGCTATTCAGCACTTTGCCTGAGGAGGTGGTGGTTTTGTAATTATTGAACACGCGGGAAGGCACACGCTGAGCCGGCTCCAGCAGCCCCAAAAAGCCCACATCATCATTGGGCCCGGAGAGCAAAGGATCGCCCGGCTCTCGGCCACTCACATGACCATTGACGATGCTGATAACAGAGCACTCAGGCTGTGTCAGATCGTGTAAGACGGCTTCCGTATTCGCCGCAAGCGTGGTGCGCATGGCATCCATTGACGCCATCAGAATATTCAGGAGGTTAGACATGGTTCAATCGCCTGTACTTCAATTTCAACATCCAGCCCAAATGCGAGGCGGCTGGTCACAACAGAACGCGCAGGGAATCCGTCCGGGAAATGGCTGCGATATGCGGCATTAAATTCGGCAAAATGCGCCATATCGCTGAGCCACACCTGTACGCGCGCAATATCGTTTAACGTCGCCCCCGCGAGTGCCAGCGTCTGTTCAATGGAATCCATAATACGCAGGGTTTGTTCGGAGACCGAACCCGGTAAAGGCTCACCGTTTGGCGTCATGGAGACCTGGCCCGAAAGGAAGAGAAAACCGTTGGCTTTCACCATATCCGAGAACGGAAACGGCTTGCTGGAGGGGAATCGTTGAAGCGTCATAATGCAATGCCCATAGCTGATGTATGGGCACATCATAGCATCGCGATTTAAAAATTAAACACTTTTATAAAAATAAACAAATGTTGAATTTATACATCCCCCTCTGCCCGGCCTAGAACGTGCTGGGGTTGCAGGCATGGGTTGGCTTCTGGCTAATGGGGTGAATAAAGTGCAATTTACTCGCATGGAGCATTAATCGGGACACCGTTTCCGTGCCCGGCAGAAGCTGTCCGCCATAAAGATCGCAGCCTAAAATGGGATACCCCAAATGCTGGCAATGAATACGTAACTGA
Source organism: Pseudocitrobacter sp. 2023LY-00077 (assembly GCF_055796175.1). NCBI lineage: Bacteria > Pseudomonadati > Pseudomonadota > Gammaproteobacteria > Enterobacterales > Enterobacteriaceae > Pseudocitrobacter > Pseudocitrobacter sp. 2023LY-00077. The sequence continues at coordinate 34,199 of NZ_JBSPEI010000024.1, forward strand.
TGGGTACGCCCGGTCTCCGGGATAAGCTCGACGCGGGTCACGGGTAGCGCCGCGCCCTCTCCCGGCGTGTGATAAATACGCTCAAGCACCCGATATCGAGAACGTGCGGGCTTGCCCTCGCAGGCGTTGATCGACATCAGAGGAAACAGCGCGGGATCTTTGGCAATAGCAGCATCAATCACGCCCTCGTCATCTTGCAGATGCCCGCAAAGCAGCGCCGTGTAAACCTTACTCACCGTACGCTGGCTGAACTGCTGACACAGTGCCGCATTGATAGCTTTGTTGCGTGCCACGAGCATTAATCCGGAAGTGCCGAAATCGAGACGATGGACCAGCGTACAACCCGGAAACTGCTGCACCAGACGGTAATGCACCGAATCTCTATTTTGCGGTTTTTTGCCTGAGAGACTGAGCAGACCGGAGGGTTTGTTGATCAGAAGCAGATGTTCATCCTGATAGAGAATCTCTACATCGTCATGGCATGGAGGAGCAATAAAAGTGTCGATAAGGGTAGACATGACGCGGCCTGGCATGGAAATGGGTGGAGATGATAGCGGAATTTAAGGTGAGGAGCGAATGCCTGTGGCTGTTTGGGTGGGATGACGTAACCACGCGCCCTGAACTGATGAACGGTGGACGATGTTTTTAGACTCTGTAAAAATGATTCACACACTTGCGCCATACTAAATAGCCATGTCTATGCCAGACGGGTTCTGCGCTGAGGATATCAAGATGCCCGATTTTCACCAACTCACCGCCACCAGTCTGCAGGGGCAAAACATCGCAATGGCCGACTACCTCGGTCAACTGGTCCTGGTTGTGAATACTGCCAGCCATTGTGGCTTCACGCCACAATACGCAGGCCTTGAAGCACTTTATAAGAAATATGCCGCTCAGGGTTTCGTTGTGCTGGGTTTCCCCTGCAACCAGTTCGGTAAACAGGAACCCGGCAATGCCGATGACATCGCGCAGACCTGTCACATTAATTACGGCGTAAGCTTCCCGATGTTCGAAAAAGTGGACGTCAACGGCAGCGCTGCACATCCGATATTCCGTTACCTGAAAGCTGAATTACCCGGTGTTCTCGGCGGACGAATCAAGTGGAACTTCACGAAATTCCTGATAGGGCGCGATGGCAAGCCAATTAAGCGTTTTGCGCCTTTCACCACGCCAGAGAAAATGGAGGATGCGATCGTTGCTGCGCTTAAGATCTGAGGTCGTCGGTAGCGTTTCATACATCGAGTTAGAACTCGCTCTGTACGTGAGAGGTTAAGTTGGCTGCTTGCTGATTGCGGATAGTGAGGAATTTGGGAATGTCCGCTTCGTGCCAGAAGCGGAAGTGACTTTTGTCACAGTGCGTTTTGTTTATGACACGATAGCGTTGAATGCTCTTTTCGCTGATTTGCCTGAGCAAAGTGCAATACCGCAGATAATCAGTAGCGCGCTAACCAGATGATATAAATGTAATGGTTCACTGAGAAACATCACGCTGAATAAACCACCGCTCAACGGGATGAAATGGGAAAACACTTCTCCACGCGTCGCGCCAATCGACTGAATACCTTTATTCCACAACAAATACGAGAGCCACGACGGAAAAATAATCAGGTACAGCAGACCAATAACCAAACCGCTGTGACTAAATTCGGCAAGCGGCGGAATGCCATTTTTTGCCATAGAGAATATCAATATTGGAAGGAGCACTACAGCACCTATCGTCGCGCTAACTGTCACAAACGCATTCCCCCCTACTTCACGAGGTTTAAGGCGTAGAAATGCGCAATATACCGCCCAACTTGCTGCCGAGCCCATCGTCCACAGATCGCCACGATTGAGATGCTTTAGGGTATCCAGGTGCCATAAATCCCCCTGCATCACCAACCAGACCACACCGAAAGAACTGATAATAACCCCAGCGATATTCTGAGCTGTTATTTTTTCTTTGAAAATGGTTTTATTGATCAATAAAACCAATGCCGGAGTCGTAGACAAATAAATGGCAGCATTAAGCGACGAGGTATATTGCAAACCAACGTACAGGGTTAGAGGAAATAATACCTGCCCAAACAAAGCCAGGAAAGTGATTATGTGAAAAGAACGCTGCATAGCGTTCCATTGCCCACGAATCTGCCTGTGATAGAGCGCTGCCAGCAACACAGCAGTGAATATCCAGCGAGCTGAGGATAATAAAATAGGGTCTACAAGAGTGACTAACAGATGTCCTACAACATAATTCCCGCCCCAAAAACACGCGGCGAGAGTAAGCAATAAATAAGGCATAACCACACTCTCAATAATACAATTTTGTTCCCGGAACAATACCTCGAAGGAAATGGAGATGCTAATATAAAGTTTTGCTCAGATGGTATCGTTTTAAACTATGAAGTTTACCCTACGGCAACTTGAATTTTACATTGCTTTAGGGAAGGTGCGAACAAGTCCCTGATATGAGATCATGTTTGTCATCTGGAGCCATGGAACAGGGTTCATCATGAGTCATCAACTTACCTTCGCCGACAGTGAATTCAGCAGTAAGCGCCGTCAG
>NZ_JBSPEI010000025.1:0-35838 GCF_055796175.1 Pseudocitrobacter sp. 2023LY-00077
TGGCGAAGAAACGGTCTAAATAGGCTGATTCAAGGCATTTACGGGAGAAAAAATCGGCTCAAACATGAAGAAATGAAATGACTGAGTCAGCCGAGAAGAATTTCCCCGCTTATTCGCACCTTCCTTAACATCCTTATAAATAAATCTGAGTTTTTACTTGCCCCACTGACATAATCCACTCGTCCAGTTCCGGCATAAAGGATCCCGGCAAGGTAATGCTTTTCATTTTTTCCTGGTGTAGGAATAACTTTTTGCTCTCCCTTTTTCTGCCAGTTTGCGCCGATTTTGGGATTCAAATCGATATCGGTAATCCCCTCGAAAAATCGGTGTGTTCATAAGTATAATTTTCTACTAACTTGATTTAAAAAGGATTTCTATGACCCGAAGGGCAGCTAAGCTCAACGATCACGTTTTACTGACAGTCAGATCATCGCCATTCTTAAATAAGCTGAAGTCGGAACTCTTGTTCCAGGCTGTCCGTTTACCCAATGTGATTGATGACTTCAATCGTGAAGCCTTGCTATTGAGGTTGATTTTTCCCTGCCAGCTATCCTTGTCATAAGAACGCTGGAGCAGCTCATTAAATGGAAAGGAAAACCGGCTTCAATTCGTTGTGATAATAGTCTAGAGTATATAGGTAATACACTGATAACATGGGCTGAAAAGCAAGATATTCGACTCAATTTTATTCAGCCGGGCAAACCTTAGCAGAATGCCTATATTGAGCGTTATAACCGGACAATACGCTATGACTGGCTGGGACAGAGCCTGTTTTCATCATTGAATGAATTGCAGGACTATGCGACAAAATGGCAATGGTTCTATAATCACGAACGACCGAACATGGCACTGAATGGTTTTACACCGATGCAGCATATTCATTACATGAACTGATTCTACTTATCGCCTCCGCTAAAAATAGAGGAATTACCATTTCAGGCTTCGCGAAGTATGTCGCTGCCTTTTGGAGGATAGCCAGTTCCTCAGCTTGTTCCGCCAGCTGTCGCTTTAACCGGACATTTTTTGCGGCCACCTCACTTTCACGTTCTGAAGAGGTCATTTGTTGCTGTTGCTTACTACGCTAGGTATAGAGCTGCAATTCATAAAGACTGAGCTTGGCGGACAGCAGCGACGCCAATGCGTTCCGCAAGCTTTAGGGCTTCGTTGCGGTATTCAGACGTGTGCTGTTTGCGGGGCTTTTTATTTGTTGATGCTAGTTTTGTCATGAGTCACCTCTGGTTGAGAGTTTACTCACTTAATTGCGTATCCACTATTGCTGGGTAGGATCATGGAATATGCCGATCCAGAACTGGCGACTGGCAATGAGTCGTTTTATAATCGAGTTTAGTGACCGTCTGAGCCGTCACCTTTAATACAGTGACAGTTACACAAAATTACGGATAGGCTCAACTAATAGTATCTATTATGTCCCTTCCGGATATTATTGGTTAAGTCTAATATTACCTGATTTATGGTATTACGTTGATAGTCATTTTGAAAAAGAAACTCGCAAGATATTTTAGTTACGAAATTAATTATTTTATCGTCATGTATGATAGTGTTATATGAAATAGATGCTATCCTTAATGAGATATTCAAGCTTACCTTCTTTGGGAGGGAAATTACTGAATTTTTCAGGATACCTCCATCAACTAAAAATCGCATATTTGGTTGAAAACTTATTAGAGCGCATCCCCCCAATGATATATCAGAGATATCATATCTATAGCTCTCACCGTTTCTGAACTTACCATAGCAATAGAAATTGTCAATTTTTCTCAGGGTAAATCGCCGTTCTTTACGGCGTTGAGTAATAATCATTTTGATAGGTATGCTGGCTTCCATATATTCCCCTTGGGCACCATATCTTCCTATGCTCTTGGATAAAATGTTTATTTGACCTATATCACTATACAGTTTAAGTTCAATGACTTCATTTATTATAAAACTATCTTCGCAATAAAATGAGAAAGAGTCGACTCCAACACCAACGTTTGATATCCTTGCGACACCAACCTCCCCACCCTCAACTACCATTACCCCTGAAGTTTTTTTCTTCATCTCATCACGCAGAATAGCAATCTTTTCATATTTATCATTTATGTCTAATTGGTGCATAGTTAGTTTCCTTTGATCTTGACCCGCCATCTCCGGACAGCTTTTGTATCTTAAGTTAACGATGTCCGCTGCCGCCGATATTCCCTCGGGGAGTGATATCCCAGCGCGCTGTGCGGGTGGTTTTCATTGTAATGTGTGAACGCTGCTGCAAGGTTTCGCAGGGCTGTTCTCACATCTGGTTTTGGCATGAACGCGATATAGTCTTCCTTCATCGTCTTCACGAATCGTTCGGCCATGCCATTGCTCTGCGGGCTGCTCACCGCTGTTGTACACGGCTCCAGATTCAGCTCTCTGGCGAACCTCCGCGTTTCATGCGCGGTATATGCTGAACCGTTATCCGTCAGCCATTGAACCGGTGTGGTCGGCAGCCCGTCGCCGAAGCGCTTTTCCACCGACCTCAGCATCACATCCTGCACCGTCGAACTGTCGTAGCCTCCTGTGCTCGCTGCCCAGTCTATGGCTTCTCTGTCGCAGCAGTCCAGCGCGAACGTGACCCGCAGCTTCTCACCGTTGTCGCAGCCGAACTCGAAGCCATCTGAACACCAGCGCATATCGCTTTCTGCCACCGCGATTTTGCCCTTATGTTCACGCTTCGACCGCTCTGGTTTGTCATGCAGTAGCAGCAGATTATGCTCGCTCATAAGCCGGTAAAGCCGTTTGGCGTTCACGGGGGGCTGTCCCTCTGTACGACGTTGCGTACGCAGGATGCCCCACACACGGCGATAGCCGTAACTGGGCATATCGCTGATGATATCGAGGATCTCTGACAGTATTTCAGCGTCTGCTTCGTCATCACGCCGGTTACAGCGCCTGTCCTGCCAGTCGGCAGAACGGTTAATTCGCAGTGACAGCTGCGCACGCGACACGCCCATGGTGCGGCTGACCAGGGCTATTCCCCGTCCTTTGGCAACAAGGGCGCGTGCGCTATCCATTTTCGCGACTGAGCGTACTCCACGGCTTCTTTCAGGATCTCAACTTCCATCGTCTTCTTGCCCAGCAGGCGCTGAAGCTCCCGGACCTGCTTCAGAGCAGCAGTAAGCTCAGAAGCTGGAACAACTTCTTCTCCGGCCGCAACGGCGGTGAGGCTGCCTTCCTGATATTGCTTCTTCCACTTAAACAGCAGGCTGGGCTGGATGCCATGCAGGCGGGCGACATGGGAGACATTCATGCCCGGCTCCATCGTCTGCTGGATAATGGCGATCTTCTCCTGAGGAGTTTTACGTTTACGGACTTCTTGCCCTAACAGGATCCCGGTCATCTCAAAATTGGCGTTAGTGTTAGACATATATTCAAGCCTATCTCTTATCTGGAGATACAGCTACTGTCTGGTGTTTCAGGGGGCTACATCACATAGTTAGTTTCCTTACCCACAACAATATTAGAATTATTTTTAATTAGATCAAAATATAGTCTAAGAATCATACACTGCGTACTGTTTTTTTGTATTATTTATGATCTAAAAAACATATAAATATCTAATAATAGATTGATATTTATCATTTTTTTATACATTATTAATGACAACTAAGTATCTATTTTTCCCTTGCATCAGAGCATATGCTGAGTCTTATTTGTTCCCTATCCAATATCCGTATGAAGAGCTTTTTGACCCCCTCCCGGAAATCCCCTCGAAAAATCGGTATGTTCATAAGTATAATTTTCTACTAACTTGATTTAAAAAGGATTTCTATGACCCGAAGGGCAGCTAAGCTCAACGATCACGTTTTACTGACAGTCAGATCATCGCCATTCTTAAACAAGCTGAAGTCGGAACTCTTGTTCCAGGCTGTCCGTTTACCCAATGTGATTGATGACTTCAATCGTGAAGCCTTGCTATTGAGGTTGATTTTTCCCTGCCAGCTATCCTTGTCATAAGAACGCTGGAGCAGCTCATTAAATGGAAAGGAAAACCGGCTTCAATTCGTTGTGATAATAGTCTAGAGTATATAGGTAATACACTGATAACATGGGCTGAAAAGCAAGATATTCGACTCAATTTTATTCAGCCGGGCAAACCTTAGCAGAATGCCTATATTGAGCGTTATAACCGGACAATACGCTATGACTGGCTGGGACAGAGCCTGTTTTCATCATTGAATGAATTGCAGGACTATGCGACAAAATGGCAATGGTTCTATAATCACGAACGACCGAACATGGCACTGAATGGTTTTACACCGATGCAGCATATTCATTACATGAACTGATTCTACTTATCGCCTCCGCTAAAAATAGAGGAATTACCCTTCACAACCTGCGGGGGACAGTTTCAGATTGAACCTCACGATTCACTCTTACGGATAATCCGTGGCTACGTTGTCCCCGACAGTTTGTACCCTGAAATTGTTCTCAACACACAGTCGGGTAGGGAACTGCTGATAAGACAGCAGGTTTCTTCGCACGTCTTACTGCATACTGGCTGAAACAATCACAGGAACAGCCTCATGTCGCACTGAAAAATCGTGTACAGCGTCTTTAATTTCTTAAAATCACCTCAAGTTGGGATGATAAAAACTGATTATAAACATCCACGACATGGCATGGAGCCGTTTTCATCCATCCAGCCTGAACTTCTGGCCGACTGATTAAATATCCCTGAACACCATTAGCACGCGCAGGACCAATTGCTTGATTTAATTGTTCAGATGTTTCTATCCCCTCAACTACAACCAAACCTGCATAGTTCTTGCACAGACATACGAGGTTTGCTAGTTCAGAGCTCTCTACACCGGAGCAAGATATTGAAGAACGTTGCAATACGGAACGATCAATTTTAATGATATCAGCATGGGCTATCGCTATAAACTCCAGCGTAGTCATCCCTGTGCCAACATCGTCTAAAGCAATGCGAACTCCTGTCTTTTTAAGGAGTCCCAATAGTCTTATTGCGTCGCTAATTTTACTAATCTCTGCAGTTTCCGTAATCTCGAGGATCAGGCGGCTCGCTATATCTGGCATTTCTTCTAGCTGTTCTATCAGATGATGCCAAAACGCGTTATTATTTAGTGATACCGCAGAGATATTAGCCGCAATATGTTGATTAGGCTGATAGCGCAAGAGTTGAAGAATGGTACTGACTACACTATAGTCAAGGTGAGAAATGAGTTTCAGTCTTTCTAGTGCATTTATAGCATCTTCTGGAGCATATGTAGGTTCTGCAATATGACGTAATAGAGCTTCGCTATATATACATACAGTTTCCCCATTAATAAAATGAACAATCGGCTGGAATACAAGTATTAACGATCCGTTACGTAGCCCATTCAATAGATTAGCGGCGTGTTTCATATCGGAACGAAAACGTTGACACCAAGCAGTCAATATTCCTGGTACTAGTGCTGGTCGTCGCGTGGATTGCTCAGCAAGGAATGAACTACGATCCGTAAATCCGTATTGTGTACCATTGATCCGTAGAAATTTAACTTCAACGCGTAGATAAACTTGGCCTTGAATTGTATCAATGCACTCTGCACCGACAATAGCGAAAAGAAATTGTGCAAGTTTATCCTCCTGTCGATCGGTAGAGTAGTTTTCTACATGGGTAACTTCGGATAACACATTTGTTGGCAGCATAGATAGATCTATAGTAACAACCTCATCCTGCAACTCTATAGCAACAGCTGGCAATCCGCCGTCTATTAACCTTTGCCGTACCACTGATATACATTGCAGATGGGTCTCTGGTCCAAATGCTGCAGCGATATCACCAAGATTAGAAATCCATATAATAATAAAATCAGTTGACTGAAACCGATTATTAAACATTATTTACGTCCTTCATTGTAGGGGCTTTCCTATATTTTTGTAATTTTCAGTATTATTTAAAAAAAGGATAAGATGGTTTATTGAGCTAAATCCGAGCTTTTCCAATATATGATATTTATGTGCATAAACGGTTTTAGTCGAGCAATTAAAGTCTTTGGCTATCGTTATTATTTTTTTGCCTGAAATTAAAGATGAAAGAATACCACATTCTTTTGCAGTTAATTTTTTTATATTATGTGATCCCTTCATATTATTAAAAAAAATTTTTTGCCTCATTGAATTTAAAAGAATATGTTCCAAAGATTTTTTGAATTCATTTATCTCAGCAGAAAGAATAATTATTCTATTTCTTTCTCTACAATTTTCGTATTTCTTTATTAAAGGATGGTTAAGTATATCCCATGTCACTCTATCATTAATTATAAAGCAATCACACATTCCAAACAGTTGCTCGTCGAAGAGATCGACACCGTCACTAATACGAACTGGAACTTGCCCAATTAGTTCTTTTATCAAGAAAGATAAGCCAATCTTCAGATATGAATCCTGCGTCAAAATTAAAATCTGTAATGGAGACATTTTTACCTCAAAAATATGCGGTCTCAATGACAACCAATGTTAAAAATAACTCTCAGCGAAATTCTCAATAATGTGATAGACATCAATCTACGTCGAAAAATTGTACACACTATGTATAACGTGTAGTTTATTATAGTTTTTCCGGTTTACGATTGTGAAAATTTGCTTTTCTATGAACAATCAAATATTGCTGAATCCGCTCCTCCATCAGAAAGAATTTAATTATTCAGATGACAAAATTATATTCAAATTTTTTCAGAATGTGGCAAGGGATTCCTTTCCCTTACCATAGTTAATTAAAACTTAACGTTAATACCAATCATCCCTTGATATGAATTGAAATCCTTATTTCCTGTTACATAGGAAACATTAGCCCAAAGTCTGGTATTATCGCTAATTGTTGTTTCAACCCCTGCTTTCGTTTCGAACGAATTTTTACCACCTATAGCCGCTGCACGTTGTCCATCAAGATTTGGACTTTGTAAACGGTTTAAGTTCCTGTAGTTAAGCTCAACATACGGCTGAATGAAGGTCCCGCTTGTATGGGTCGTAGTACTGGCCCGTACACCCAGACGAGATTCAACCGCATCTTTGTTTCCTTTAATATTAGTACCTGTTTTTTCAGTGAAATCATTTGAGGTAACACCTAAATAGGTAACCTGGGCCTGTGGAGTCAGCCAGAAACTGGTTTTATCATTGCCAGCTACACGCCATGCATAACCAGATTCAAGAGAACCAGTAATGCCACGAAGCTTATAGTCCTCTTTAGATAACTGATCTCCCGAGACACTGGCATTAAAGTCATTCCAGCGTAACCAACTGTCGGTATACCATCCTGAATTATCAAGGGCATTCTCGAACCAAGTGAGATACATACCAACGCTATAGCCTGAAAGTTTCCCTTTCGATTGATAATCCGTCACTGAAGAGGTTGTCTTATTATTACTATTACCGTACCCAGCCATCAGACCCAAATGATATCGTTGTTGATTAGTATCCCAACGCGCAATATCGCCACCTAATTCAATAGTAGTGTCATAAATTCGAGTATCTAATTGACCAGAACTATTACTTTCTGTCCGTTTCCCAGTTGAGCGAATCCATAGCGACGAGGCTAATTCATCTTCAGCAGTGGTTTTCACTAATCCACTTTCACCAATACGATCATGCAACGTCATATTAAACATATGATTAGCACTCCAGGCATTCGCGGCATAGCTTGCACTCTCTGGCCGTAATACAGGGGTATGGCCGCCAGTTCCGCCCGTAGCACCGGTTTCACCTGTTGCCCCGGTTTCACCCGTAGCCCCGGTTTCACCCGTAGCCCCGGTTTCACCCGTAGCCCCGGTTTCACCCGTAGCCCCGGTTTCACCTGTTGCCCCGGTTTCACCCGTAGCCCCGGTTTCACCTGTTGCCCCGGTTTCACCTGTTGCCCCGGTTTCACCCGTAGCCCCGGTTTCACCTGTTGCCCCGGTTTCACCCGTAGCCCCGGTTTCACCTGTTGCCCCGGTTTCACCCGTAGCCCCGGTTTCACCCGTAGCCCCGGTTTCACCTGTTGCCCCGGTTTCACCTGTTGCCCCGGTTTCACCTTTCATTGCGAAGCTTTCCAGGTACCAAGCCCCATCATCGCTATGTTTATTCAGCAGGTACTCATAATTCCCTTTTACAACCCTGCGCTGCAGCAGAAACTCGCCATCTGATTGACCATTGACCTTTATAAGTTCAAGTGATTCCTGGCCTGTTGGCTTGTTCATGTTAAGGTTGTTAATCCATACATAATCATAACCACGGTCAATAGTATCACCAGTGATTGTGACAGTATCCGTATAAGATTTACCATCCCCTCCATTATTGGTACTTACTCCTTCTCCAGTAAGGTACGAGTCCATCAGCCATGTATTACCACCAGTAGTGAAATTCCCGTCGATGGTTAGATGGTCCCCAGCTACCCCATTGGCCATATCTATTTCAGAGTTCTTCGCCAGCACATTACCCTTGAGAGTAAATGAGGAAATACTATTATTTCCCGTCGAATTCCCATTGTTAACGTCATGTGCGATCAGGGACGAATTGTTAAGATTCAAGGTAGTGAAACTAGCGGTAGTACTACTGGCATTTTTTTCTAATTGCCAAGTCGCATCGTCTGCAATATTAACATCCAATTTTGATGCATTAGATGTATTGATCAGACCTTGCATTCTCCCTTGAGAAAAATTGAAAAGAACGTTACTTGCGCTGGAGGCTGAACCAGCCACATCCAGAATATAGGCATCCTTTCCGTTATTAGAAATGAGATTGCTATCTTCCCCTCTCACACTCAACTGGTATAAATTCTGCCCACCGGCAACATTAATAAGATCGGAACCATTGTTACCTGTCTTATTCACGATGAGATTGTTAAAATTAGTGATTGTTTTAGCTGTAGCCTGACTGGCATTACCGCTAATAGTTATAGCCTCTTTGCCTGATTTTATTTCAGTACGGGATGTATTTTCATTAGCATCTAATAAAGCACCCTGCCAGATGATATCAATACTGGCATCATTAGGTGCTTCGGTTGTATCCAGGAACATTTTACCGCTGGAGTATAACTGCCCCTCTCCGGTACCTATCGCAGCACTTTTACCTAACCGTATGGCATTAGCGCGAGATGAGCTACTAACTATCTTTATATTACTGTCATGGAGGTGTACCTGAGGGGTGACGTTATTAATTTCCGAACCTGATATGTAAATCCCAATAGCATCATTCTCGCCATTCTTAATATTGAGATTAAGTGTATCGGATACACTCACATATCCTGCGGCACCGTTCCCCGAGTTACGAGATGCGCCTTGAATAGCCCTGATACCAACGACCAATGGATACGAACTAGCTAAAAACCCCGTATTGTTCGTAGAGGCCATATTGATATCTAAGTTATCAAATAGCGCACGTGAATACATTCCATTGAAGTTCTCTTGTTCACCCGCATTTACGCTTGATCCGGCTACCACTCCGTAATGTTCAAATCTCTCTCTATATGATGTCCCGTTTGGTAAAGACAGCATCGTTAGGTTCATTGTTCCTATTTTTACAGTAGCCCCATGTGATGAACCAACCCCTACCTTCGCTATATTATCACCTTCCGGTTTAGCGGCATTAGTATCAAGATTAGCTATAGTAAGATCTATTGTCTTATTTGAAGCATCAAAAGTAGAAACATAGGCTGGGCTAGTACCACCAACTGCAATCCCCGCACTGCCTTTTATCGTAAAACTTAAGTCATTTAAAATAGTGATGTTTCGGTTGACTCCCTGACTATATTGCAGGATACCGGTATTCCAAATACTAGTATTGCCTATTTCACTGCCTATAGATTCAACGCTACATCCCGCAGTATTGATCGAATTATTTACAGTGATCGTGCCGTTAGCATTCGTGCTACACTCGGCTGAAATTGCATTTTGAGATAAGAGTAAAGCACCAATAATCAATGAACTACGCAATGAGCCTAATTTTGTCTTGCGACCCAGTTCTGAGCAAACAACCCATTCTCCATGGGCCACATTCCAGACTAATTTGTATATTTTGTTCATTTATTTTTCCGAAAATAGGTTGTGACATCCATTAACATTTTTACATCATATGCAATGGTTTACTATCTCATTAAGATAGGAATTACCTATTAATATTATTTAATTATTTATTTTATTATGTTTGTAAAATCATGATGACTGTGATTTTGTAGACTTCCCTATTTTTAGTGCCCCCCATTGAGGATCTCCAGTAAGTTTTTGTCTTGTATAGATAACAGGGGGGATATCCCCTGACAAATCCACAGAAAAGGAGACATGCATAGTATGTTGCGATCTAATTGATTGTAATAACAATTTCAAGGAAATCACCACTATGTCTGCGCGTTCATTATGCCGAAATTTTTTTAAAAATATACTGGAGCCTCTGCATCTTTATCGTCAAAAAGCACTGATTGAGGCAACCAGTGCTGTAATAAATGGTGCATCTCTTACGCTTACCAGTATTGGACGTCATTTAACCGGAACGGCATCGGTTAAAAACAAAATAAAGCGTGTAGATAGACTGCTGGGGAATACTCATTTATAAAATGAGATTTCCATAATTTTTCAGCGTGTTACGCAGAAAATCACGCAGGGAATGTCCCGTGCTGTGATACTCATTGACTGGAGCGCTTATCATGCCTCGCGTTTCCAACTCCTGCAGGCGAGCCTGGCATGTGATGGTCGCTCTTTACCATTGATGAGTTATGTCGTTCCGTCATCGCAGACGGCGAATCCTGAGGTGCATGAATATTTTCTTGAGTCGCTTGCTGAGTGCTTTACACCCGAAACTCATGTCATTGTTATTACCGATGCCGGTTTTCAGGGGTGGTGGTTTCAACAGGTCAGTTCTCGTGGCTGGACTTATATTTGTCGGGTGCTGGGTAATCACTATTACAATGTTGGTGATGGATGGGAAAAGGTAATTAATTCAGGCATAAAGACATCAACAACAGCAACTTATCTGGGTGAAGGTCTGCTGGGGCGAAGTAAAAAAGCACAACATGAAGGCCATTTTTATCTTTATAAAAGTAAGCCTAAAGGCCGTAAATTCAAACGTTCAAAGGAAAGAGCGCCCAGGCCATCGGTGACAACTAAAGCCCATACAGTGGGAAAATCACCCTGGTTTATTTTTACAAATAGCACAGAATTTTCCCCTAAACAGGTGATGAAGTTATACAGCCGCAGAATGCAAATCGAGCAAAATTTTCAGGATGAAAAAATCCTCACTGAGGATTCGGGTTAAGGCTTAGAGCTAACCATTCAGTTGAGCGGGTCGCGGTGTTTAGCCTGATCGCGGCTTTAGTCAGTATTATTATGTGGTTAAGTGGTTTCAGCCTTGAAAAAGGAAGGATACATCATAAATATCAGACAAATATAGTGAAATACAGGCGAGTTATTTCGCTATTAAAGTTGGCGAGAATATATTTAGGTATGCTCCGCTAATATTGAAAACCCTATTGCTAGGCTCAGGTTTGAAGAAATTACGGCAACGATATACCGATATGATATTGGTTTACTGAATTTTATGAGGATCCTTCAGGATATCCCCCTGTTATCTATGCAAGATAAAAACTGACTTTCACTGGCGGTAGTACTAAAAATAGGAGTCACCATAACTGAACGTGAATATGACAAGAATGAACCGTAGAGTGTAAGATTTTTTCCTTTATTTTAAAAAAATTCAGATATATTTCATTTGCATGATGTTCTTCAAAGACTGACTTTCTAGTTAGTCTTTTTCATGTTCAGAGGAAATAGAATCATGCATGAATTACCTATTCCGGCAGCGATAGAGCGTGCGCTATCCGGTCTGCCTCCTGCTATTCGTAACCGTATTCTTGAACGCCTGCAGAGTCTCACTGATTACGAACCCGTAATCGGTATCGCCGGAAAATCCGGGGCCGGGAAGTCGTCCCTGTGTAATGCCTTGTTCAGTGGCGAGGTCTCACCGGTCAGTGATGTTCTGGCCTGTACACGTGATGCTTTACGCTTTCGGCTTAAAGCAGATAAGCACAGTCTGATGATAATCGATTTACCCGGTGCGGGGGAAAGCGAGGTCAGAGACCGTCAGTATGCGGAACTCTATCAGTCTCTGCTGCCGGAGATGGATTTGGTTCTGTGGGTTATCAAGGCTGACGACCGGGCATTGTCGGTTGATGAGAAATTCTATCGGGAGGTGATTGGCCCGTACCGGGACAAAGTCTTGTTTGTGGTCAGTCAGGTAGACCGGTTTGAACCGCTCCCGCAGGGAGCATCTGCATTCGATAGTCCTTCGGTACCGCAGAGGCATAATCTGAGCCTGAAGCTGGAGGATATCCGCCAGCGCTTTGCGCCCATCCATCCGCTTTGTGCCGTCTCAGCGCGAACCCGCTGGGGAATTGCCGCGATGGTCTCGGTGATGATGGCGTGCCTGCCGGATAAAGCCACCAGCCCTGTGACCTCCCGGCTGCATAAGTCGTTACGTACGGAAAATATCAGAGGGCAGGCCCGGGAGCGATTTGGACGAACTGTGGGCGATATGCTTGATACCGTTGCCCGCTCATCTGCGGTATCCGCTCCCACCCGAAATGTCATCCAGGCGATACGGGATATTGTCGTCCGTGTTGCCCGCTCTCTGTGGGATTTTTTCTTCTGAAGATGTAACGCTCCTCTCTTCAGGCCCCGTCGCTGAATGCGACGGGGCCTGATTTTATTTATTTTCAAAATAAAGGAACTGAATATGACCCGTCTGGCTTCGCGCTTTGGCGCAGCAAACCTTATCCGTCGTGACCGCCCCTTAACCCATGAGGAGTTATTTCGCGTGGTGCCCAGTGTCTTCTGTGAGGATAAACATCAGTCCCGGAGTGAACGTTATACCTACATTCCAACCATATCGCTGCTCGACAGTCTGCAGAAGGAAGGTTTTCAGCCGTTCTTTGCCTGTCAGACCCGGGTACGAGACCCCGGGCGTCGTGAGCATACCAAGCATATGTTACGCCTGCGTCGGGCGGGGCAAATTACCGGGAAACAGGTCCCTGAAATCATTCTGCTCAACTCCCATGACGGCTCCAGCTCCTATCAGATGCTGCCGGGATTATTCCGGGCGGTGTGCCAGAACGGGCTTGTCTGTGGTGAAACCTTTGGTGAGGTACGGGTACCGCATAAGGGAGATGTGGTGAGTCAGGTGATTGAAGGGGCCTATGAGGTGCTGGGGATTTTTGACCGCGTTGAGGAGAAACGGGATGCCATGCAATCCCTGATGTTGCCCCCACCGGCACAGCAGGCGCTGGCTCAGGCTGCACTGACCTATCGTTTCGGTGAGGACCACCAGCCTGTGACGGCATCTCAGGTACTTGCGCCCCGGCGCTGGCAGGACGAGAGCAATGATTTGTGGACCACGTATCAGCGTATTCAGGAGAACCTGATTAAAGGCGGGCTGTCCGGGCGTAATATCACGGGGAAACGTACTCATACTCGGGCTGTGCGTGGTATTGATGGCGATGTGAAACTTAACCGGGCGCTCTGGGTGATAGCGGAAACGCTGATGGAGCAGATTGCATAAAAGCCGAAAATATCTTTTCTCGAAACTTGTTAATGGATTGTTTACGGGGGACATAACCTGTCCACATACGCTTATCTTCGCTGATGCTAAATCCAGCTAATACCTCCTTAAGGCACACCATCTCTCACTTCCGCAAAAAGAAAAAATAGTTTTCATGATGTCCATACCCTGTCCGGCACCTTCTTTAAAGTAATCACTTAAATTTTCAGTCAGTTAATCTGAATGGAGTCCCTCCCATGACACAGGCAGAACGTCGCCATGACCGGCTGGCTGTCAGGCTGTCACTTATCATCTGTCGTCTTGTCACCGGTGAAACTCTGAGCGTCACCAAACTTGCTGCTGAGTTTGGCGTGTCCGTTCGTACCTTAAGGCGGGATTTTCATGAACGTCTGATGTACCTCGACCTGGAGTATCACCAGGGACATTGTCGTTTGCGCTCAGGAAATAGCGGGGCCCAGGGGGAATTTGATGTACTGACCTTTGCTCACCGTACGGGGCTGGCTGATGCTTTCCCCGGTTTCGACAGAAGGCTGGCCGGTGCTCTGCTGAATGCCGATGACATGCCCTGCCTGGTATGGCAGCCAGCAAATGCAATTCCTCCCTCAGGCTCACTCACTTTTTATCGTCTGGTCAGTGCTATCTCAACCCGTCAGCGAGTCATATTGCTGGCAGAGGGGATGCGTTGCGAAGGGCTGGCTCCATACCGGCTTATTTCACTGTATGGTCACTGGTATCTGGTGGGTGAGTTACAGGGCCGTATTGCGGTTTACCCGCTAGAAAATATCCATACCGTGACAGTCCTGAGAGCCACCTTTATTCCACACAAGGATTTCAGCCTGCTTTCAACCCGGCCTGACTTTATCCAGGCACTGCCGCATTTCGATTCCGTCCGTGATGCGCTATCCCTCACATGTCATGCCGATACCAGCAGCCATCATTGTGCTGAGTAGACTGCGACCATAAGGAGAGATTGTTGTTTTTACGAAACACTACCGTCAGCAGGCTATCTACAGTATCTGCTGACTCAGGTGTTTGCTCTTAAACAGTTTTTTCTGTCAGGTAAAGTCGCTGACAGGAAGAAATACAACTTTTACTTATCTGAGAATATAACCATGAAAAAAATGATTGCTGTTCTTGCTCTGAGTTCAGGACTGGGGTTTAGCCTTCCTTCCCTCGCCCGTAGTGATATACCGCCTGATACTATCTGGTCATTCAAAGATCCTAAGGGACGCGTGCTATGGGATGTCTGTGGCGGAAAAAACAGTACCTGTTCTATTGTTCTTGCAGCCACTAACCGGGTTGCGATTGTGAACCGTAAATCCACCAACGGTTGTGCATTAGGGGATTTTTATGTTGTGGCTAAACCAGAAAAAGGCTGGAATCAGTACGATACGGGAACCTGCAGTAGCAACGCCTATTTCAGCAAAGGAACCATGAATAACGGCCAGTATCGCACCATTGATGTTCGCCTTAACGGCGAGCTCGTCAAGCGTTTCCCGATCGAGTACTGGTCGCTGTCTAAATCGTTTTCTAATGGCAATCGTCCAAAATGGACAAAAGATAAGACAAACTAGAAGGTCCGTCTGACCGGATAAATATTTCGACATTTATCATCAGACGGCGTGAGAATACCTGTTCAGCGATATCATATTTATTCAGTCTGTACAGACTGAATATCGTTTCGGCAAAAATACCGGTGATGCTGCCAACTTACTGATTTAGTGTATGATGGTGTTTTTGAGGTGCTCCCGTGGCTTCCATCTCCATCAGTTGTCCCTCCTGCTCAGCTACTGAAGGCGTGGTGCGTAACGGTAAAAGTACTGCCGGACATCAGCGCTATCTCTGCTCTCACTGCCGTAAAACATGGCAACTGCAGTTCACTTACACCGCTTCTCAACCCGGTACACACCAGAAAATCATTGATATGGCCATGAATGGTGTTGGATGCCGGGCAACCGCCCGCATTATGGGCGTTGGCCTCAACACGATTTTACGTCACTTAAAAAACTCAGGCCGCAGTCGGTAACCTCGCGCATACAGCCGGGCAGTGATGTGATTGTCTGCGCTGAAATGGACGAACAGTGGGGCTACGTCGGTGCTAAATCACGTCAGCGCTGGCTGTTTTACGCGTATGACAGGATACGGAGGACGGTTGTGGCGCACGTCTTCGGTGAACGCACTCTGGCCACACTGGAGCGTCTTCTGAGCCTGCTGTCGGCCTTTGAGGTCGTGGTATGGATGACGGATGGCTGGCCGCTGTATGAGTCACGCCTGAAGGAAAAGCTGCACGTTATCAGCAAGCGTTACACGCAGCGTATTGAACGGCATAACCTGAATCTGAGGCAGCATCTTGCCCGGCTGAGCAGGAAATCGCTGTCGTTCTCAAAATCGGTGGAGTTGCATGACAAAGTCATCGGGCATTATCTGAACATAAAACACTATCAGTAAATTGGAGTCATTACCGGCATCCTGCATCCACACCATCTTATCAAGATAACCTTCACAGTATTCTCTCCATTCCGGTGCATCACTCGTCAGCTTGTTCAAAAACGACTGCCAGACAGACGTTTCCTTCTTGTGATACCACTCACTAGGGTGTTTCACTATCATCTTATTTTTTACATCGCGATAAGATGGGTTATGGATAGCGCTCAGATATTCCTGTGATGGATATGGGCTGACGCTACTGTCGATCCGATTCAAAAGCCGTTGATAATTGTACGGGACAGTACGATGAGTTAACCGCGTGTCAGCGCTTGATGCATCCAGCAGTCGATTAAGAATACTGCGAACCACCCCTTTGGGCGATGTTGTACCATCAAGGTGATCAAAGCTCGGTGCCTCGTCCACAGTGGTTGTGAATCCGAGTTTACCGAGATCGTACTGAGATAGGGTTTCAACCGACGTGTTACTTTTCGGCACATAGCCGTTCGCATAGGGCAAAAACCAGTATTCCAGCCCCTGTGCATCTTTTTCTGTTTTCACCTGACCCAGTTTAAGGACCGCCTCGCCCTGTGAAGTTCTCCCACTGCTGACCATGGCTTTTGTCTTCAGATCTTTCGAGAACAACGGCAGGCCGGACGGGCATTTCAGGTAAAGCGGCGTGCTCTCCCCCACCTTCTCAGGATTTTTCAGGAAAGCGGGTAACGTGTCATCAGCACTCAGGCATTCGATGTGGACCTGATAGCGGACATCATACCCACCCTCTTTCGGGATCTGGAAATAACCCAGGTGGCCGATACTATCACCGGCACTGATCGGGTACGGCGTGGGGCAAACAACAGTGTCAAACTGCATCGGCTCTGCATAAGGTGGTAACAGATGCGACCACCACGACGGACGCGTAGCCGCACCGGATGACGGGACAAGATTATCTCTGTCAGTCAGGATCCAGTATTGTTGCCCTTCTACCAGACTGGTCTTCGTGCCTTTTGCCTTCGCTTTATCGGATAGCCCTTTGAACGTGACCAGGCCATAACGGCGTGCCTTAGGCCCTGTAGCACTACAGCTTGCTTTTGTCGCATCCCATTCAATCAGTGCACCTTTCGGGATTGTGGCTACACGCCAGGTGTTTCTGTTCTCAGCACTGGCATCAGGCGTCCATTCACGGCGAAATACAGGCAGCTTATCATTCACAATCCAGTGGGTTTCGTTTTCACTGGAAGCATAAGCGGAGTAGGGTGCCAGGTGCATATACAGCGTATAAAAATGCAGGCCGTTCTCTTTTTTCTCGCCCGGCTGAATGTAGTGCCGCACCAGAACAAAAGAGCCTGAGACACTGAGAGGGCCCGTTTCCCAGGGAACCGTCAGGTAATCGCGACAAATCCGGTACGCCACCACTTCCCCGTCGGTCATACAGCGAACACTCTGTTCACCTTTGAACGGAACAGGGAAATCCAGCAGCTCGGAAGCGGTTTTACCGCTCAGCGCACACCACGGGATAGTGGCATTCGTGATATGAATACCCCCATGCCACATTCCGTTGCTTCCCACCATGTACCAGCCCGTCGCTTCACCTTCCAGGTGCGACATCAGGTCTTCCTGGTTAGCAAAGTCATTGCCACGATTAGATGGCACCGGCCAGCTGATTTTAGGTAATACTGACATGTCTGTTCCCTCAGTTGCTCAGTGATTTGCTGATGACGCGTTTAACTTCGGCTATCTCAGTGCTGTTGAAATCCGGTGCAGAAAAGGGCATATCGCCGCCACTTCCTGGCACCAGGTATTCCCCCACCTTCATGGTCAGATCACCTTTCGAGCCGTGCTCAATCCCGCTGTCGCTGAGTTTCAGATAAGAGCCGCCGCCATTCACCGTCAGGGATTTAGGCGTACTGATAACAATTTCATCGTCAGTACTGGTGATGGTCAGTTCTTTTTGCGCACTCATGTCCAGTGTGTTGTGCCGGGAATGCATTTCCACGTCGCCGAGGTTAGCTATCATTCGCACACCCGCTTTGTGTGCAAACAGCCCCAGTTCATTCTCAGCACTCAGGGAGATGTTTTTCATTGCCCCTATGTCGATGTGCTTCCCGGCCGTCAGCATCGTATTCTGAGTACTGGTGATCTGCAGGTGCTCCCCTGACGTGAAAGCAATCCCCTGCGGAGCAGACGCCAGCAGGACAGCAGCCTGCAAATCAGCAATGCTCTGCATCAGCAAGTTGTTTTGTGCCTGAATATCACTGACCAGCGCTTTCGCGGCTTCGGCTGCATTGTTCAGTGCCTGCATTTCACGGTTGGCCTGTTTGATGCGGTTATCGCTGTGTATAGTTTTCACACTACATTTCTTTACACGCGATAATAGAATAATGATCGACACAAGATCAAATATACCGATCTTTAATCCGCAATTGGAAAATTCTTAAGAATTTTCCTCTAAATGTTAATAGTGAATAGTACTGGCATACCAGTAAAATGAACTACCGGTAATACCATGAGCGAACATTTATGTCGCAACCGTTAAAATAAACAGGCAATTGTTAATAAAATGATCCTTAATTGATATAAATCAATATAAAGAGAGTGAAAATGCCCATGCGTTTTTCAAAGACAGGGTTTTAGATCAGAAAGAGATAAAAGGGCTGCAAGTCATAGCCAGGCTTTAAGCGGGAAACACAGCAATAGCTATAAGGGAAGCGTCAGGAAGACAATCGGTTTTATGCCCCGGCAGTGTACGTTTAATTTAGTTTCAGGGATGCAAGGTGATCCGGCCAGGCGTCAGCATAACGACAGGGAGTGCATGGGCCTGGAAAACCGCCATACAGGCTGACAAGTCACCCACCACAATAAATTCAATCGGCGCAATCAGCTTGCCCCCATCAGAAAATCCATGGGTCAGAGCTGACTTTCTGACCAGCAGTGCATCAGTATCACTGTATTCTTCGGCCAGACCTTCACTGTCCCAGCCTCTGCCACTCACCATCGCATTGACCCAGCCCTGAGATTTAAGTTGTTCAATTGCGTAAGTCAGTCGATACAGATCCGATTGAGCGGAAACAGAACCTGTGCAGGAACGCCACAGATATTCAAGGCGATTAAGCAAACTGGCAGCCAGGCCGTTGTTTCGCCCCAGCATCAGTAATCCTTCAATATCGGATGCAATGGTTCGTGGAAACCGTTTTTGCTTATACGCCATCGTTAACCAGCGTAGCAAAAATGTATGCGTGCTGAGTGGCGACAATGCCTTGCCATCCTGCTGCGCGGTACGTAATGCGACAAGGGCGCACCAGGCAAAATGTGCAAGTTCAGCGACGGTTTGTTCCGGAGGTAGGGTATCGTGGGTTCTTTTCATCAGGGAATTATATCGGTGCTGAGGGTACCGGAAAAGACCAAAAAGTGATCGTGTGGGGTCAGACGGAACATCATCACGGTAACCAATACGCTCATGGGCAAATAACACCCGTTCTGGCCGTAATCACGGGAGGTACCATGTTATCCATTCCGGCCTTCAACCGGCCAAACGGCACGGAAAAAGCGTTCTTATCTGAACGACTGATGATGAAAGATGACATGCTGGTAACGTTATTATCAGTGTGTATCACCGCACACCATGCCTCTCTGAGTATCCTGCTCATGTCCTGCTGTACGACCCCATCGCGCAAGGCCCCCAGCGTATCAAGATTCATCAGCAGCAGTATTTTGCGCTCTGGTGCACTGGCAGACTCCCACATCCATCGCAGGATCGTTGGCGGTGAACTCTGGCGCGCCTGCTGACGCTGGCGCGAATATTCGCCGGTGCGCTGCCAGACTTCAGTATGAAAACGCAGAATCAATGACCGGTATTCGCTCATGGTTTCTCGATACGGCAATTTCAGCGTAAAGCTGAATGCCGCCAGTCGCGGGTAATGGTCAACGGCCTGTTGCAGAAATGCACGCGTACTGACGGCATCCGCGCTTACAGCATCAGAAGCCCGTGTGTAAGAATGATTCACAATGCAGACTCTCTTTGGGTTAAATCAGGGAAGACCCCGCCAGTGCGGCGGTATCTGGTTCATAAAGGCGAGGGAGGACTATCCGGTGCTGCAGCAGTAGTTTCTCTGCCAGTTCGCTTCTTCGATGCTGTAGATACCGGTCTGGCATCGGTAACAGTGCTTCATACCCTGATAATGGTCGCCGCACCACACACAGTACCAGGACAGCGTCATTACCGTTGCATCCAGTCCGTTGAGCATATTGCGCAGCTTCCTGTGCCGGGCCTCAGCTTTCACTTCCGGGTCAAGATGGGCACAGTTCATCAGCACATCCCGGGCCACAGTCTGCGTATCGTGTTCAAACCACGCCGGGTCGCTGAAAGCACCGGCATGCAGCACCAGACGACATCCACAGGAAGCACAACTCCATACCTGCCCCGGTGCGCTCATGGCTTCACCGGCCGTCACAAAGTGACCTTCACGGTCATTTGCCAGGTAACATTTCAGTACGCGCATGCCGTTACCTCTGCAGTCCGGATTTCAGCATCAGAGAGCGTCCTGCTGAACTCACCGGTTCGGCAAGTCAGGCAATAGCGCTCACCGTGATAATTGCTGTCGCAACCACTGCAGTGCCAGTCGGCGCGGTAAACCAGCGGACGGGCATCCGGTACATACCATTGCAGCTGCCGGATATGGCGGGTCCCTTTCGCTTCCAGGTTGACATACGGACAATGCTGTCGCCCGTTATCTGTCAGCATGTCCGACCGGTGTTCAAAGTAAGGTCGCTCAGTGTCGTATTCAGGATGATATTGCAGCGCACTGCCGCACAGGTGGCAGGTGTAGCGGTCATACGGATACCTTTGTGCGGTTCTGGCTCCGGTGGGACGACCATTACCGTCAAGGGCTATGAAAGATTTGGCGTACATCGTGGTGCTCCTTACCGCCAGACTACACGCAGGCGTAAGCCGTCCCGTTATGGGCAGCATGGCAGTGTGAATGGCGGGTCAGTTATGCTTTAGCGGAAGATGATTCGTGGTATTCAGTCTCTGCAGACCACCGGGGTTACGGTTGTGCAGGCACTACAGAGGTGCGAAAACAAACGGGGCAGGGTCTGGCACCACAGTACTGTCGCTGGCAACGGGGACACTTCCAGCGCGCCGGGATGTTCTGTGATCTGGTATGACGTTGTTTTCCCATCAAGAGACCTCATCTGCTCAGGCGCCACGGGAATCTGCAATACGCTGTTGCATCCAGGTTTCCACCTCGCTTCTGCGCCAGCGGGAACTGCGGCCCAGCTTGATGGGTTTGGGAAACAGGCCATCGCCAATCAGTTTATAGAACCACTTGTCCGTCATACCGGTGTACGTGGTGATAAAGGTCATGTCGATAAGCGGGTCCTGAGCTGAAAGCAGTGTGTCAGGGCTGGCATTAATGTTCGAATTCGTCGTGGTCATGGTATTTTTCTCCCTCTGAGGATATGGCTGTCGGGAGACGTCCGGTAGTGGTTGAATCATGGGGTTACCGGTTCGCCTCAGAGGATAGGGAAACGTTGTAAAAAATTACCAGGCCCGTACGTTCAGGCCTGGTGAATCGATATATGCCTGGCTCAGCCGCGGCTGCAACCGAAGTTACGTTCACCATCGCCGGTGACTTTGGTTTCGCGTTTGGCAAGATAATCGGCCTGCGCCAGCGCCTGTTGAAGCTCTGTGGTATTACCGCGCGTCAGCCAGGACACCGGGCTCGCAGGAAAACGCGCCAGAACGGCATGCGCCTGTGCATCCACTTTCAGGGCGCTGCACCACGCCTGTTTAATCATACCTGCAAGCGAATCCGGGTCTTTGTAATCTCCCGGTCCGCACCACGTATCGCGGTTCAGCAACAGCACCGCGTGGTAGTGCTTCTTCCCTTTGATTTCACCAAACTCCCGCGCCCAGATAAAACGCAGCGTGGTCGGCCAGACGCGTTTGCCCTCGCGACGTTGCCGCGCCTGAAGGGCATCAATCCGGGCTTTCAGGGAATCGGTGAAACGGGAGATAACAGCCGCATCGGTGGCCGCTGGCGTATCCGGCAGACGGAGGTCAACACGCAGGGCCAGTAATCGGGTGTAAGCGTTAAGTGCACAACTGAAGGTATCGGCGATGCGTTGCTGCCAGAAAGGGTCGTATGTGTAACTCATTAAAATGGACTCCGGTGGGTTATCGTTCATAACCATTACCAGCGCCGTAAAAAATAACTTTTTGCCTTCAGCGGGTCCCTAAGCAGGTCCCCAGAGGCGGATGGATTCGATAAAATATCGGGGGTGGCAGGGAGATATATGCAACGGGTAACAGCACTGCGACTGGAGCCATGAGATAACAACGTTTCAGATGCAAGGTGACCTGAAGGCTGCCAAAAAACAGACTTCCCGTTACCGACATCTCCAGGGCTTCAGTGAACAATGGACATGGACAGAAGATAACCAGAGGAAATAACGATGATTGTTGACGTTGAGGAAACTCCGGCGATCGCGCTGGCACTGTTGAAAGAAATACTTCACAACTGGCAAAAGACCATTCCGCCATCCTGGCCCTCAACCTGGCCTGTATTTAACCGGCTGGTTGAACGTCATGACGAGATGGTGGTGGTTTACAGGGAGATAGCGTCCAACAGTCTCTCCAGGCAACAGCTCTGGGTGCTGCTTGAGCAGATTATCCATGCCGGTAGCTTTGGAACCGATGAGCGCTTTGCACAACTACGGGCTGATCATCAGGAGCTTACGGCCCTGAATGACAGTATCAGCGCCATGAGCCAGAAACTGGCTGAAATGCTGGAGCGACGTACTGAGCTTAGTGAGAACGGTCACTTTCATTGCGAGCGTATGCGTAAACTCACCGAATTTATCGATGATGCCGGAGAGAAGAACGGTCATTATCAGCTTCACCTTAAACCAGAACTGCAGCGGCTTAATAGTTTCGATCTTAAGTACTGGCCTGACATGGCCGGGATTATTCGTTCGCTGGGTATGGAGGAGGTTGAGGTTACATTTGCTGATGAAGCAACTAGGGCGATTATCAACGCCCGTAGGCCTTCACGGACGGATTTCTTCAGAGAGTTATTCGATAACATCAGTATGCAAAAAACCGGGGACTACTACGCCTTGCCACGGAGCTTTAAACTCTCAGACGCAGCATTGGCGACGATTTGTAATATCACACGCGACCTTCCACCGGATGAGCTTGTTGACGCGGTTTATGTGAAACGTACCCGTCATCGACTGAAAGAACAGGGTTTTAGCGCGGTATGGTGAAGCCACCAGCCCCATGTAATAGCCATTGCCAGGTTTACTTAAGCTTTTGATGATCGTGATCTCTTCCCTGAAAACAGTACCAGTCTAAACTGAAGTATCCGGTCTTTTGATCCCTTCCCAATATCGATGCCAGGTTAAATCAGAGGTCCGGACCTTTTTGACCTCCTCCCAATATCCGTACCAGGCTAAACTAGAGATCCGGACCTTTTTGATGACTTCGGGCAAATTCTGCCGGAGTCAGATTATTTAACGAAGAATGTGGGCGAAAGTGATTATATTCCTGCCGCCAGCATTCAATTTTCTCTTGAGCATCTTCCAAAGAAAGGAACCAGTGTACGTTCAGACATTCATCCCTCAGGCTGCCATTAAATGACTCTATAAAGGCATTATCCGTAGGCTTTCCGGGCCGTGAGAAGTCCATCGTCACCTGATTTTCATAGGCCCAACGGTCCATCGATTTAGAGATAAACTCGCTGCCGTTGTCTGTCTGCAGCCTTTGCGGAACACGCCCCCACGACAGCTTCAACCGCTCCAGAACAGCCACAACATTCTCGCCCCGTAACCCCTGACCGACTTCGATCGCCAGACATTCCCGACTAAAATTATCGACTATAGTTAGCGCCCTGATCCGACGCCCGTTGAACAGGTTATCAGCAACGAAATCCATGCTCCAGCACTGATCTGCAACAAGCACCTGAGGCCGTCCTTTCCGGTGTCTGGCGGTCACATGCCGGCGTGGGCGTTTCGAACGCAGGTTGAGCCCCTCAAGGCAGTAAATACGGTGTGTTTTCTTATGGTTAACCAGCCAGCCCTCACGGCGCAAAAGAATATGAATGCGCTGGCAGCCATAACGGATACGCGTTTCTGCAATTTCCCGTATCCGTTGGGTAATAGCCCTGTCGTCACGATGACTACAGTAATGATAAACCGTGCGACTCTGCATTATCAGACGGCATCCTCTGCGTACACCGATACGGTAGGCCGCCAGCAGATATTCAACTGCTTCCCGCTTCTGCGGCGGCCTCAGAACTTTTTTCGAATGACATCCTGCAGCATCTCCTTGTCCAGACTCAGATCGGCGACGAGACGTTTGAGGCGCTGATTCTCTTCCTCAAGCTGGCGAAGACGGCGTAATTCCGTGACGCCCATGCCGCCAAATTTCTTCTTCCAATTGTAAAATGTCGCCTCAGAAATCCCCATCTTTCTGCAGACTTCCTCGACACGAGTGCCGGTTTCAGCCTGTTTGAGTGCAAAAGCAATTTGTTCCTCGGTATAACGCGTCTTTTTCATAACGAATGACCTCTTTTTGGACGGAAAAGAAGGGCCAAAACTCTACTTTACAACGGTACTGAAAGAAGGGAAGAGATCAATCGCGATCCCCCTTTTGTATTGACCAGGCTTAAAAAGGGGCTGTGGTTACCCTGAAAAGTAAATATTACCCCTGTGGAATGTATATACCCGGGGTAAGAGCCCCTGTACCAAACCCCCGTTGCCATCATGATATTATTACCCCGTTCAATAAGCCCGATAAATAATCGTTATCGGGACTACTGCTAAAACGCTCTGTAACGCATCAGGAGCGCCATATTCATACTAACCACAGATTTCCACTACCGTGTTATTCAATGCGCTTATGCAGGCTCACAGGAAGCTATGGCGGTATAAGGCACTACAGCGCTCAATTACTTATTAAATAACTTGCGGTGATTACTGGTAATCACCCTATTCCACGTCACCTCAATCGGGTTATTCTGTTTACGATACAATCATGGCTATTATTACCAACACGGATAATGCCCCGTTTACAGTCTTTACCAATGGCCTTGTTTACACATATCAAAAAACTTTCAGGGATAATGGGTCACCGTAGTATCTGTAACTGACAGGTATTGTAAGCGTCAATATCAGGCAGACAGAGCAATACCAACAGGCTTACTACAGGTTAGTTCACTGACTGAGCATTTAACGCTCATCACTAATACGCAGACCAGTAATAAACCATTGATACTCACCTGCTGATTTTCAGGCATGACCATTCACCCCAAATGTTAATGTTAACCAGTAATCACCCTGCCGTTATGATTATTAGATTACTGATGTTAATCATCTTCACTTTTATCCTGACGAGGGCTAGTCAATGGTAATTTCGACTCAATTCAATTCTGTTTTCTTAATGATAGATTTTTAATTAGTGCTAAACATTCAGGTTGTGACTACATTGAATAGTGTATTGCTTACCTGATGGCAATGATTGCTCAATGGATACCATCCAATAGTACTACCCCCTTAGTGAATACCTTCAGATAATAATACCACCCAGGCATAACCCACTTACTGATAACACATCATCGATTACTGTTACAAATGATAAACCCCTTCTTTAATATATTAATACCAATCCAACACACCAGGCATAACAATAACGATGAAGATAACCACGCCAGACAGCATTTACCGACAATAAACGCCTGCATCAGTTACTCTGGAATTATCTTTTTCAATATCATGAAAATAGACACCACGTCACATCAAATAACCTCAATCAAATTAACCCCGTATCATCACTGCCCGCAGAAGCCCTCAATCCTGATTATGAGCAACAAAATGGAAATACCTCATGGCAGCCCGATCAGATACCAGAAATGCCCCCTGAAGCGAACCAGGCACCATGATGGGGATGAAAACGAAAGCATGCAGGAGAACAAGATAACCTGTTGAGACGATACTCATTCAGTAAACAGAGAAGCATCTGAGAGATAAACAAAGAAAATGACAACTTTAAAACCATGGTAAAACCTTGTAAAAACCAGTATAAATCAACAATAAAACCTCACGATGACTACCAGATGTGTTTTTAAGTGACGATAAAACCATCATCGTGATACTGTTTAGCTACAAAAATCACCACCATAACCACTACTATGTAGTTTACTATTACAGGTATCCACAATGGTTGTACATTACGACAATGGCAGACAACATCTTATAAAAACCCGTGACCTGAGAGTCTGTGCTTTTTATGCCGGGTGGCTGAGTGTTAATAAAATAATTAACACCCGTGACATTCCTCACCAGGATGCAGAAAGTTGTCGACAGGCACTCAACAAACTGATCAATCAGTTCATACCGAATGCAGAACAGCGGGCAAGACTTTTTTCTGATATGGAAACAGCCCGCGATGAAAACATCCTTCCGCTGGAAAGTTTTGACTGGCTAAAACAGGATGAACGGGCAACATTCTGGTTATGGGCGTATATTTGCAAGGCCGGAGACTACGAACTTGGTATTGACAAACCAGCAAATGCAGAGTTCGAAAAGAACTGGTATCAGCGAATGAATCTGAGTGTATCTCCGACAAGCCACCAGGAAAGAATTAATATTATCATCTCTTTTTTCGACAACATTATTATTCCGACCCCGCCGGTAAATCATCTCAAGCGCCAGGTCATGGACAGGCTGAAAGACCAGTGGAAAAATATTTACAGCAAACCAGCTCCGCTGAAATGGTTACCTGATGAAGAAGACGCGGTACTGTGGGCATGGAACAGCCTCAAATCGCTTCAGGAAGAAAGAAATGCGCCCACTATCGGGCTCTCATTAAATATTTCAACGCCAGGAATGAGCACCTGGTTTACTCCTCTCAGCCATACTGAACGCAATTTAGCTCTGCGTGCCGCACTCGATTTATGGGACGATGCACCGGATACAAAGCGTTTATTCCTTCTGAACCTGAATAAAGCCTGGAACCAGCAAAAATTACGTCAGTCTCGTACCGATAAAAAAGCACTCAATACCTACCTGAAGAACGACACAAAAACACGACTGGACTTTATGGCTGAACGCAGCGGAGTTCGCATCAGCGATTTGCTGGAAACGCTGATTAATGACCATTACCGAAAAACCTGTGGTGGTGAGTGAGGATGTTGCACTGAAAACAAGGTGAGCGGAGACAGCAATACAGACCAGAAATGACATTCAAAATAATTTCAGACCTATATTACCAGTGTGAGAACGGCAGCAGAAGTGCTGCCGTTTTGTTATTTCACTCACGGAGGTTAATGTGTCCAGTAAGAACAAACGGGGTCCCGATACCCTGTTACCGTCGTTATTCCTTCTCCCGGGTCAACTGTCCCACAAAACACCCGTGCGTATGCTTCTCGCGCTAAGTCACAGCTATACTTTCTGTTCCGGTACCCAGGTCTCTCTGATACACGGTCCGCCAGCTCATGAAGGCGGCTATTTATTGCCAGTAATAAGGGAGAAGGAAATGCATTGTCCGAATTGCGGTTCACAAAATATACAGCTGCGTCATGTGGGTAAAAAGACGGGAGGGGTCATTGGCGCAACAGCCGGAGGCCTTGCCGGGCTTGAAGGAGCCTCCACCGGTGCGCTGATAGGTTCAGTCATTCCGGTTGTCGGTACGATAGCCGGAGGCCTCATTGGTTTTCTGTCCGGCGCCTGTGCTGGTGCGGTGGCAGGCTCTCTGGCCGGAGAACAACTGGACGGTACCGTCTTTGATGAATACGACTGCACGCAGTGTGAGCATATCTTCAGTGCACCGTAACGTTAATAAGGGTCAGCCCATCCAGCACAAAGCCTGAGCCGCTGACCGTACTCGCTACGGCACGACTGATGACAGGGCGTGTCAGCATGCTGTCGTCATTTCAGCTACCTGGCACTAACCCTTTGTTAATTCTCCTGTTTACTGAAAGATGAATTTTACTTTTTCTTTTCCGCCATTACGGGGGATGGACATAACGTGTCCCTCCCCTCCCGCATAATAACCGCATGAAATATCAACCTATTTATCGCACACGGAGCGTCCATGCAACGACCCGATGAAGAGGCCCGCTACGACCGGCTGGCCGTCAGATTGTCGGTCATTATCAGCCGGTTAATGGCCGGAGAAACGCTGACCCTTCAGACACTGTCCGGTGAGTTTGGTGTATCGATACGCACCCTGCGTCGTGACTTACATCAACGGCTGGTCCAGCTCGACATTATCGGGGAGAACGGCACGTATCGGCTCAGTGAGAGCGCCACGCGTGATCACTCTCCGGGGGCCGTTTCCTTTGCCCGCAGTACCGGTATCGCACGCATTATCCCGTCGCAGAACCGGCAACTGATGCACCTGCTGATGAATGAAACGGGCACCTCACCCTGCTTTATCTGGCACGACTTACCGTCAGCATGGACACAGGCTGACAGTTTTCATCGTCTGGCCGAAGCCATTTGTCATCACCGGGTGGTCAGTCTGCTGGTCGGCGGTGTCCGTCACGATGAGCAGGAGCCTTACCGCCTGATTTACCGGCATCAGCACTGGTATGTCCCCCCGCGCTTCATGGACAACATGCTGAGCGCTGCTCAGCAGTGCAGAAAATAAGGAAATCTGAACATGGCGCTTGTCATTAAATATTTCGCGATTGCCTTCGCCATCGCGCTTGTGGTCGTGCTGTTTAACGTGTTCGGGAGTACCGGCGAGATACGCAGTTTTGGTCAGGGAATGGGATATCTGTTCTGGATGACGCTTGGGCCCGGAGCCGGTATGACGGTCGGTGCTGCTCTTCGACAATGGCTGATGCCGGATGCGGTATACACCCGCGAAGGAATGACCGGATTACTCAAGGCCCGTCTGTTCTGGCTTGTGGGCCCACAGTGTATCGGCTGGCTGGCCGGACTTATCGTCGTGGGTAAACAACTCATGTAACACGGCTGCCCCTCAACAACATTTTTGACTCAGAAGGAAAAATACCATGCGATTCATGCACGCCATCCTGTCAGCAGGATTACTGACCTTTGCCATCACGGCACAGGCGGTCCCCAATATGTGGAGCAGTGGCTTCGGTATGGGCGTCACCGAGTACATCATCACCAGCCCGGAAAACGTGATGATGAACCTGAACTGCACCGGCAACCCTGACGACCAGAATATCCTGCAGCATCACGTCATGCTCACCCTGCCTGACGGCAGCGGTGCCGATTCACAGGATGATAAGACCGCCATCACCGTCGTCACGGATGACCAGACGTTCCCCCTGCCGTCCTCTCTGGGCTGGCGTAACGGCGACAACGCCTGGCTGTCGTTCATTGATGCCACCAGAAAAGCAACGTCGTTTGAGATTTACGTCAACGACAAAAAGGTGGGGCATTTTTCCCCTTCTGCCGGAAACGTTCACAAGGTTCTGGCTGATATGCCCGAATGCACGACACTGACCGCCGGGTAGCCCCGCCCGCTTGTTTACAGCAACATCAATCAAGGACAATGCAATATGACCGACATCTCGACACTCAGCCAGCGACTGGCAACACCAACGCTCACTTTTGTGCTGCTCACCATCGCAACCTGCGGCATCTGGCCGTTACTCTGGCTGTACCGAAAACAGCAGATTATCAGCGACACCACCGGTTACCCGGTTTGCGGAGATACCTTCGTTATCTGGCTGGCCGTCTGCTTCGGGCTCGGACGCCAGTTCGGCGTGATGGCCTCACCGGACCTCGCCGGCTACGACACGGGCAACGACACGCTACTGGCCTTAAGCGGCATTCTGTCACTCGCCTGTGGCGTGATGTACATCGTCTGGGCGTTTAAGGCCAGAGCCGCGCTCCGCCACTATGCGCTGAACACCTTTCGCTTTGACCTGAAGATGAATGCGTTCTATACCGTGGTGCTCAACGTCTTTTACATCACGTACTGCATCAATGACATGCCGCAGGCGCTGGCAAAGCACCGAATTATTCATGGTCAGCCCGCCGTGCCACCGGAAACGCCATCTGCACAGTAGCGCCACTCCCCTCTGACTTACCCGGCAGGGGCATCCGTGAATGCCCCATCCGTCCGGGCTCTCCTCTGAGACTGACTCAATGACATTACTCAAAATACTGCTCGCTGCGCTGGAGCGGGCGCTGACGTGGTGCGCCAGCAGCCGGGCACAGCAGTTTGTGGAAGACCACTTCCGCGAAGAAGGCCACGATGAAGACAGCATTTATATCGCCAGACAGACGGCAACCCTGCTCGCAGGAGCCTTAATCTCGGCCCTGATGGAGCAGATACTGCAATTCATCGCGACACACTTAACCCACTGATGCCCTGCTCACTGAGCGGGGCATCTGGTTTTATGACGTTTACCAGGAGCATTCACATGCACAACACCAACAGTCCGTTGCTACCGCCCGGTCCGTTTACCCGCAGGCAGGCTGAGGCCATTGTGGCGACGTACCAGAACGTGGCGACTGAAGACGACCAGGGCACCGATTTTCGCCTCGTCATCCGTCGCCGCGAGGGGCAGTTACTCTGGCGGGCGTGGAATTTTGAAGCCAGTGCTGGGGAATGGTTCAACCGCTATCTGGCCAGTCACGGCATACCCCGGGACTGACTCACCAGGCCCCTCAGCCGAATACCCGTTACACGACTAACAGGCCATGCTCCCTTCGGGGCGCATGGCTTTTTTGTTTATGCCGCAAAATCAACCCTAAGGAAATTAACCATGCGATTAGCCAGCCGTTTTGGGCGGACAAATCAAATCCGCCGTGACCGTCCACTGACCCACGAAGAATTACACCAACATGTACCCAGCGTTTTTGGCGAGGATAAACACGCATCCCGCTCAGAACGCTACAGCTATATACCGACTATAACCCTGCTCGAAAACCTGCAGCGCGAAGGGTTCCAGCCCTTCTTTGCCTGTCAGTCACGCGTTCGGGACCCTGACCGTCGTGAGCACACAAAGCACCTGCTCCGCTTACGCCGGGCTGGTCAGATAAATGGACAACATGTCCCTGAAATCATCATTCTGAATTCGCACGATGGCGCATCCAGTTTTCAGCTCTTACCAGGAATCTTCAGAAGCGTATGCACGAATTCGCTCGTCTGCGGACAGTCGTTTGGCGAAATCAGAGTTCCGCATCGGGGCAATATCGTTGAGAAAGTGATTGAGGGTGCTTACGAAGTACTCGGTGTCTTTGACAGGGTGGAAGAGAAACGTGACGCCATGCAGTCGCTGCAGTTACCACCACCCGTACAACACGCCCTGGCAAACGCCGCACTAACGTACCGTTTTGGTGAAGAACACCAGCCGGTGACCACCACGCAGGTGCTGACGCCACGACGGTATGAAGACCGGCAGGACGACCTGTGGACAACGTACCAGAGGCTGCAGGAGAACCTGCTGAAAGGCGGCCTGCCCGGACGTACCGCGAAGGGTAAACGCAGCCATACCCGTGCCGTTAGCGGCATCGACGGCGACGTAAAGCTCAACAGGGCGCTCTGGGTGATGGCGGAAAGTCTGCTGGAGACGCTGAAGTAATGCCGCACATCCCTGATGGCAGTTATCAGGTTACGCCATATCCGTTCGTCCTGCTGAGTCTGCCGGGCTGTCGCTCCATCTCCGATGACGACCTGTGCGCCTGGTGCTCACACCTTCTTTATCGGCCCGGCGAGCTCAGCCTGTGCTGCTTAAGTCTTCCTGAAGGCCACTGGCCATCACGCTGTGATGAAGATGGCTATACGCAGTCCTGCCCGTCACTCCTGCTGAACCTGCATCCCCAACCAGATAAATAAACAAGGAAAAACTAACATGACCGACATTATTAACCTTAACGATGCCTTCCAGTTACAGCCACAACATACCGATGCCGGTTCTGCGCCAGCACTGACCGCTACGTCGGTACCGGACGAACAGCGTCTCAGCTTCTGGCCGCAGTACTTCGGCAGCATACCGCAGTGGATAATCCTCGAGCCGACTGTCTTCGCGTGGATGGACCGCTTCTGTGCGGACTATAGCGGCGGCATCTGGCAGTTTTACACGCTCAGCAACGGCGGCGCGTTTATGGCCCCGGAAGCGAATGAGGATACTGATGAACAATGGTCGCTGTTCAACACCCTGAACGGTAACGGTGGAGAGTTCAGCGCTGAGGCTGCCGGAATTGCCGTCTGTCTGATGACGTATAGCCACCACGCCATGCGCACCGAATGCGACGCCATGACGGAGCACTATTACCGCCTGCGGGACTACGCGCTCAACCACCCGGAATGCAGCGCCATCATGCACATCATCGACTGAGGGTCCCGACATGGAACAACAGTTACCGCTGTTTGCCGCCGAATTACCGGCATCCGCACAACAGACCATCAGGGAGGCACTCACCCTGCTGGATCGCCAGCTACGTGAACCCGGGGTGTCATTTACTTCCAGCCATGCCGTCCGGGACTGGCTGCGCCTGCATCTTGCCACACAGGAGCGTGAAGAATTTACCGCGCTCTTCCTCGATAACCAGCACCGGCTGATTGCGCATGAAACCCTCTTTACCGGCACCATCAACCATACACAGGTCCATCCACGGGAGGTGGTGAAGGCAGCACTGAAACATAACGCGGCTGCCATTCTCGTCGCGCACTGCCACCCGTCAGGGCACGCAGAGCCCAGCGATGCGGACAGGCGGATCACCGAGCGTCTTAAGCAGGCGCTGGATCTGGTTGATATTCACCTGCTGGATCATCTGGTTGTTGGCGGGATGGAGATCGTCTCGTTTTCTGAGAGAGGCTGGCTTTAAGGAGAAAATTGCGATGAAAATCATTCCGAAACGTCAGGCAATGGCGATATACCGCCAGCACCCGCAGTCCCGGTTATTTCGCTTCTGCACGGGTAAATATAAATGGTCCGGCAGCGTCTGCCACTATGCCGGGCGGGAGGTTCAGGATATCAGCGGTGTGCTCGCGGTCTTCGCTGAACGTCGTCAGGACCGCAACGGTCCCTATGTCGTATTGCGCAGTGTTAGCCTGAATTAACACACTATTAAGGATTACTTAAATGCAAAACCCAACAAATGTAGCAAGCCATGATATTACCGAACCCTGGTGGGGGCTTAAGCCTGCAGTCATCCCGTGTTTTGGCGCACGTCTAGTGCAGGAGGGCAACCGGCTGCATTACCTGGCCGACCGCGCCAGCATTACAGGAACCTTCAGCAATGCGGATTTACGCCATCTCGACCAGGCGTTTCCGGTTCTGATGAAGCAGCTGGAGCTGATGCTGCTTTCCGGTGAGCTTAATCCCCGACATCAGCACTGCGTCACACTGTATGCGAAAGGGCTGACCTGTGAATCAGATACGCTGGGGTCGCATGGGTACGTGTACCTGGCGATTTATCCGACATCAGCAATAACCGCGTAAAGTTTCTTACTCCTTATCCTTGTTTTTACCCGTCAACAAAGAGATCCAGCTATGCAAACCCGACAACTATCCTCAACGCGGGAGGCCTCACCACGCCCGACGCCCGTTGAAATCTGGCAGACTCTGCTTACGTATCTGCTGGAAAGGCATTACGGCCTTTCGCTTAACGACACACAGTTTGGTGATGGCAATGTGATCCATCAGCATATTGACGCCGGGATTTCACTGGCAGATGCACTCAATTTTCTCGTTGAAAAGTCTGAACTGGTGCGAATTGATCGTCCCGGTTTCTCCATTCAGCATCAGTCTCCGTTCATCAGCGCTATTGACATACTCCGGGCCAGAAAGGCCACCGGCCTGATGCAACGTACCGGCTATAAGGCGGTGACTTGCGCCATCAGTGGGCAGTCATCCAGGGGGCAGCAATGAAGCTGTCCCTGACGGTGGAAGCCGATACCGTTAATGTACTGGCCCTTAACATGGGCCGGATCGCCGTGGATATTGACGGGATTGAGCTGACCGACCTGATCAATGTGGTCTGTGACAACGGCTATTCACTTCGTATTGCTGATACCCCCGGAAAGCTGATTGTTGAAACGCCTCTTCCCCCTTCTGTTCGTCTGCCTGGCCTGTGTTGCAGCACGGCACATATCACCTGTGAGGATAACGCTATCCTTGACCAGGTAACCCTTCAACACCACGACGGCGGCGACAACGACTGGATACTGTACACCCGCTACGGTTATCTGCTCAGACTCAACGCTCGCTTATATCCGGTGCTGGAACTGAAGCGAATGGGGCTTTCAAAAGACTGCCGTCGATTAGTGACCACGCTGATACGACGTTACGGGATCGATATTCTGCATCTGGATGCAGCAGGCGACCTGCTGCCCGGCTTTGAAACCTTCGACTGGTAAATCTTTCCCTCAATACAATCACAGGTAATCTCATGCTGACACTCACCACAGAAGCAGCGCTGAATATTCTGACTGACTGGCTTCAGGACAACATTGACTGCGATTGCTCACTGATTTTCGATAACGACGACGACCAGACCGACTCCGCCATGTTATTGCCCTGGGTCCGCCAGGCAAGGAATGATGTCCGGACGCTTCGACTCCTGCGGCAGTTGCACAACGACAAAAAATCATAATCCCCGTACACGCATATCAGCGCTAGCCCTCATCCGGCTGGCGCTTTGCTTTATATAAAGGAAATAAAAATGTCAGAACTGACTCTCACCGAATCCGAAGTGTTAACTGACCATACCGATGTAATTTGCTCGACCAGCATTGAACGTATCGTCACCGGACGCAACGCGGCGCTGGCGCAAATTGAAACGCTGATACAGCAACTTGACGATATCTCGACGCTGACCAGCGACATCGGCGGTGGTAAAACAAATGAATGGGGAGTACGGCAATACCGTTACGACTGCTGGCTGATGGAGAAACCTGAAACAGCGATGAAAGCCATTACCCACAACATCGATCGCAGCATCTGGAAAGACCTGATGAATAAGTCTGGAATGCTGGCGCTCATGGACGCACAGGCCCGCAACGAGTGGTACAACAGCCTGGAGAAAGACGATATTCCTGCTATCAGTGAAGAAAATATCCTTAGCACTTTTAAACAATTACATCTGAATAAAGGTGAAGTCTTTGAACGTGGCGTGATTAATGTGTTTAAGGGTCTGAGCTGGAATTTTAAGACAAACAGCCCCTGTAGGTTTGGGAGAAAGATCATCGTGAATGGCCTGGTGAAATATGACAGATGGGGATTTGGTCTGAACTGGGGCTGGCAGCGCGATCGGTTAGCTGACCTTGAGCGCATGCTGATGCTGCTTGATGGAAAGCCTGTCCCCGATAACCGCGCTGATGTCACCCGCCGTCTCGGCGATCATATTGATGCAAACAGGCATGCCCCACGGTATGAAGATGAGATGTTTGTGATCAAGTACTTTCAGAAGGGAACGGCGCATATCACCTTTAAGCGACCGGAACTGGTCGATAAGCTGAATGACATCATCGCCCGGCACTATCCGGGGGCGTTGCCCACTAAACAGTAAGGAACCAAATTATGGTATCATTTTCAAACACGGATGATGCTCACTGCGATTCCGTAAATGGTCAGAGCACCATGCCATCAGAAACAGTTCAAATGAACGTAAAAATTCCCGTTCAACCGTCAAATTTTGATGCGCTGCAGATGGGGGCCTTACTGGGGGCCCCTGGTTTTATGAAACACGGTAAAAACCATACTTATCAAATAAATAACAAAACCAAATCAATTCCGAGTCCGGGCACCACTATTTAAAGAACCCAGCCTTTGGCTGGGTTTTTGCTTTTCTGGGGTTTGTACTCCACTCATCCAGCTTTCCTCCTTTCCGCTTTTAAATCATCGCTGTAATCCACGA
>NZ_JBSPEI010000026.1:0-34184 GCF_055796175.1 Pseudocitrobacter sp. 2023LY-00077
TAGAGATGGTAATGCCGGGCGACAACATCAAAATGGTTGTTACCCTGATCCACCCGATCGCGATGGACGACGGTCTGCGTTTCGCAATCCGTGAAGGCGGCCGTACCGTTGGCGCGGGCGTTGTTGCCAAAGTAATGAGCTAATTGCTGATAACATTTGACGCAATGCGCAATAAAAGGGCATCATTTGATGCCCTTTTTGTACGCTTTCGAAGCAGAACCTGGCTCATCAGTGATTTTATTTGTCATAATCATTGCTGAGACAGGCTCTGAAGAGGGCGTTGAGTCCGAAACTTACTTTCGGTTTGGATCGCCTCGCACCCGCGGGGTGAAAATGTTTGTAGAATTCTTCTGACAGGTTGGTTTATGAGTGCGAATACCGAAGCTCAAGGGAGCGGGCGCGGCCTGGAAGCGATGAAGTGGGTTGTGGTTGCGGTGCTGCTGATTGTGGCTATCGTCGGCAACTATCTTTATCGTGACATGATGCTGCCATTGCGCGCGCTGGCCGTAGTAATTCTTATTGCTGCAGCGGGTGGTGTCGCGCTGTTAACGACAAAAGGAAAAGCGACCGTTGCGTTTGCACGTGAAGCGCGTACTGAAGTTCGCAAGGTTATCTGGCCGACTCGCCAGGAAACACTGCATACTACGCTTATTGTTGCTGCGGTTACCGCGGTAATGTCGCTGATCCTGTGGGGACTGGATGGTATTCTGGTTCGCCTGGTCTCTTTTATCACTGGCCTGAGGTTCTAAGATGTCTGAAGCACCTAAAAAGCGCTGGTACGTCGTTCAGGCGTTTTCCGGTTTTGAAGGCCGCGTAGCCACTTCGCTGCGTGAGCACATCAAATTACACAACATGGAAGAGCTGTTTGGCGAAGTCATGGTCCCGACTGAAGAAGTCGTTGAGATCCGTGGCGGCCAGCGTCGCAAAAGCGAGCGCAAATTCTTCCCGGGTTACGTTCTGGTCCAGATGGTCATGAACGATGCGAGCTGGCACCTTGTGCGTAGCGTGCCGCGCGTAATGGGCTTCATCGGCGGTACTTCTGACCGTCCGGCGCCGATCAGCGACAAAGAAGTTGATGCGATTATGAACCGCCTGCAGCAGGTTGGTGATAAGCCGCGTCCGAAAACGCTGTTCGAACCGGGTGAGATGGTTCGCGTTAACGACGGTCCGTTTGCCGACTTTAACGGTGTCGTTGAAGAAGTGGATTACGAGAAGTCTCGCCTGAAAGTATCTGTTTCTATCTTCGGTCGTGCGACTCCGGTAGAACTGGACTTCGCGCAGGTAGAAAAAGCGTAACGCAGCGATCAAAAAAGCAGCGATTTAATCGTTGCATGGGGCGCGAAATTGGCATACAATTTCGCGCCTTTTGTTTTTACGGGCACAGCCCGTAAAACGATATTTATCACGGGGAGCCTCATTGAGGCGCTATTACCCACTTAGAGGAAATTGCAATGGCTAAGAAAGTACAAGCCTACGTTAAGCTGCAGGTTGCAGCTGGTATGGCAAACCCGAGTCCGCCGGTTGGTCCAGCACTGGGTCAGCAGGGTGTGAACATCATGGAATTCTGCAAAGCGTTCAACGCAAAAACTGATTCCATCGAAAAAGGTCTGCCGATTCCGGTTGTTATCACCGTTTACGCTGACCGTTCTTTCACCTTCATCACCAAGACTCCGCCGGCAGCAGTTCTGCTGAAAAAAGCGGCTGGTATTAAGTCTGGTTCCGGTAAGCCGAACAAAGAGAAAGTTGGTAAAATTTCTCGCGCTCAGCTGCAGGAAATCGCGCAGACCAAAGCTGCCGACATGACTGGCGCCGACATTGAAGCGATGACTCGCTCCATTGAAGGTACTGCACGTTCCATGGGCCTGGTAGTGGAGGATTAAGAAATGGCTAAACTGACCAAGCGTATGCGCGTGATCCGTGAAAAAGTTGATGCAACTAAACAGTACGACATCAACGAAGCTATTGCTCTGCTGAAAGAGCTGGCCACTGCTAAATTCAACGAAAGCGTTGACGTTGCTGTTAACCTCGGCATCGACGCTCGTAAATCTGACCAGAACGTACGTGGTGCAACTGTACTGCCGCACGGTACTGGCCGTTCCGTTCGCGTTGCCGTATTTACCCAGGGCGCAAACGCTGAAGCTGCTAAAGCTGCAGGCGCTGAACTGGTAGGTATGGAAGATCTGGCTGACCAGATCAAAAAAGGCGAAATGAACTTCGACGTTGTTATTGCTTCCCCGGATGCAATGCGCGTTGTTGGCCAGCTGGGTCAGGTTCTGGGCCCGCGCGGCCTGATGCCAAACCCGAAAGTTGGTACTGTAACGCCTAACGTTGCTGAAGCGGTTAAGAACGCTAAAGCAGGTCAGGTTCGTTATCGTAACGACAAAAACGGCATCATCCACACCACCATCGGTAAAGTGGACTTTGACGCTGACAAACTGAAAGAAAACCTGGAATCTCTGCTGGTTGCGCTGAAAAAAGCAAAACCGACTCAGGCGAAAGGCGTGTACATCAAGAAAGTTAGCATCTCCACCACCATGGGTGCAGGTGTTGCAGTTGACCAGGCTGGCCTGAGCGCTGCTGCAAACTAATGCCTTTACGTGGGCGGTGATTTTGTCTACAATCTTACCCCCACGTTTGCTAACAATTAATTGTTAGCGGCTAAAAGATTTGTTCGTTGGAGCCTGGCCTATCCAGGCCTCCGTCGAAGACCGCAGGAGTTTCGCAAGAAACTTAATCCCCTGCGTAGACGGTGACAGAACGCTAAGATTATTTTTTAAAGTACTCTTTGGCTTGTTTCTGCTCACCGTATTTAAGACGCTCTCTCCATTTTGGAGGAGTGAAGTGAGTTCCAGGGCATGAGCCCTGGCAAACATCCAGGAGCAAAGCTAATGGCTTTAAATCTTCAAGACAAACAAGCGATTGTTGCTGAAGTCAGCGAAGTAGCCAAAGGCGCGCTGTCTGCAGTAGTTGCGGATTCCCGCGGCGTAACTGTAGACAAAATGACCGAACTGCGTAAAGCAGGTCGCGAAGCCGGCGTATACATGCGTGTTGTTCGTAACACCCTGCTGCGTCGTGTTGTTGAGGGTACTCAGTTTGAGTGCCTGAAAGACGCGTTCGTTGGTCCGACCCTGATTGCATACTCTATGGAACACCCGGGCGCTGCTGCTCGTCTGTTCAAAGAGTTCGCGAAAGCGAATGCAAAATTTGAGGTCAAAGCTGCAGCCTTTGAAGGTGAGTTGATCCCGGCATCGCAAATCGATCGCCTGGCAACCCTGCCGACCTACGAAGAAGCAATTGCACGCCTGATGGCAACCATGAAAGAAGCTTCGGCTGGCAAACTGGTTCGCACTCTGGCTGCTGTTCGCGATGCGAAAGAAGCTGCTTAATCGCAGTTATCTTTATCAAGTATTCGCTTACGTATA
This sequence comes from Pseudocitrobacter sp. 2023LY-00077, assembly GCF_055796175.1. Taxonomy (NCBI): domain Bacteria; kingdom Pseudomonadati; phylum Pseudomonadota; class Gammaproteobacteria; order Enterobacterales; family Enterobacteriaceae; genus Pseudocitrobacter; species Pseudocitrobacter sp. 2023LY-00077. The sequence continues at coordinate 3,423 of NZ_JBSPEI010000026.1, forward strand.
AACTTATTCTGATTTTCAGGAACAATTTAAATGTCTATCACTAAAGATCAAATCATTGAAGCAGTTGCCGCTATGTCCGTAATGGACGTTGTAGAACTGATCTCTGCAATGGAAGAAAAATTCGGTGTTTCCGCTGCTGCTGCTGTAGCTGTAGCTGCTGGCCCGGCTGAAGCTGCTGAAGAAAAAACTGAATTCGACGTAATTCTGAAAGCTGCTGGCGCTAACAAAGTTGCTGTAATCAAAGCAGTACGTGGCGCAACTGGCCTGGGTCTGAAAGAAGCGAAAGACCTGGTTGAATCTGCTCCGGCCGCTCTGAAAGAAGGCGTGAGCAAAGACGACGCAGAAGCACTGAAAAAATCCCTGGAAGAAGCTGGCGCTGAAGTTGAAGTTAAATAAGCCAACCTTTCCGGTTGCAGCCTGAGCAATTAGGCTGATGGCTGGTGACTTTTTAGTCACCAGCCTTTTTGCGCTGTAAGGCGCCAGTAGCGTTTCACACTGTTTGACTACTGGTTGTCCTGACAATGCTTGTTTCTATCGACGACTTAATATACTGCGACAGGGTGCTCGCTCTGTGTAAATCGCAACGAAATGATTTAAGCGTGATAGCAACAAGCATTGCGGAAAGTGTTCCATTTTCCGGTCAACAAAATAGTGTTGCACAAACTGCCATTCAATTGGGCAGATGGGTCGACTTGTCAGCGAGCTGAGGAACCCTAATGGTTTACTCCTATACCGAGAAAAAACGTATTCGTAAGGATTTTGGTAAACGTCCACAAGTACTGGATGTGCCTTATCTCCTTTCTATCCAGCTTGACTCGTTTCAGAAGTTCATCGAGCAAGATCCTGAAGGGCAGTATGGTCTGGAAGCAGCCTTCCGTTCCGTATTCCCGATTCAGAGCTACAGCGGTAATTCCGAGCTGCAATACGTCAGCTACCGCCTTGGCGAACCGGTGTTTGACGTCCAGGAATGTCAGATCCGTGGCGTGACCTATTCCGCACCGCTGCGCGTAAAACTGCGTCTGGTGATCTACGAGCGCGAAGCGCCGGAAGGCACCGTAAAAGACATTAAAGAACAAGAAGTCTACATGGGTGAAATTCCGCTCATGACTGACAACGGTACCTTTGTCATCAACGGTACTGAGCGTGTTATCGTTTCTCAGCTGCACCGTAGTCCGGGCGTCTTCTTTGACTCCGACAAAGGGAAAACCCACTCTTCGGGTAAAGTGCTGTATAACGCGCGCATCATTCCTTACCGTGGTTCCTGGCTGGACTTCGAATTCGATCCGAAGGACAACCTGTTCGTACGTATTGACCGTCGCCGTAAACTGCCTGCGACCATCATTCTGCGTGCGCTGAACTACACCACTGAGCAGATCCTTGACCTGTTCTTTGAGAAAGTTGTTTTCGAAATTCGCGACAACAAGCTGCAGATGGAACTGGTGCCGGAACGCCTGCGTGGTGAAACCGCATCCTTTGACATCGAAGCTAACGGTAAAGTGTACGTTGAAAAAGGCCGCCGTATTACTGCGCGCCACATTCGCCAGCTGGAAAAAGACGATATCAAACATATCGAAGTTCCGGTTGAGTACATTGCTGGTAAAGTTGCGTCTAAAGACTACGTTGACGAATCGACTGGCGAGCTGATCTGCCCGGCTAACATGGAGCTGAGCCTGGATCTGCTGGCTAAGCTGAGCCAGTCTGGCCACAAACGTATCGAAACGCTGTTCACCAACGATCTGGACCACGGTCCGTACATCTCTGAGACTGTACGCGTTGACCCAACCAACGATCGTCTGAGCGCGCTGGTAGAAATCTACCGCATGATGCGCCCGGGTGAGCCGCCGACTCGTGAAGCAGCTGAAAGCCTGTTTGAGAACCTGTTCTTCTCCGAAGACCGCTATGACCTGTCTGCGGTTGGTCGTATGAAGTTCAACCGTTCTCTGCTGCGCGACGAAATCGAAGGTTCCGGTATCCTGAGCAAAGAAGACATCATCGAAGTGATGAAAAAGCTCATCGATATCCGTAACGGTAAAGGCGAAGTCGATGATATCGACCACCTCGGTAACCGTCGTATCCGTTCCGTTGGCGAAATGGCGGAAAACCAGTTCCGCGTTGGTCTGGTACGTGTAGAGCGTGCGGTGAAAGAGCGTCTGTCTCTGGGCGATCTCGATACCCTGATGCCTCAGGATATGATCAACGCCAAACCGATTTCTGCAGCAGTGAAAGAGTTCTTCGGTTCCAGCCAGCTGTCTCAGTTTATGGACCAGAACAACCCGCTGTCTGAGATTACGCACAAACGTCGTATCTCCGCACTCGGCCCAGGCGGTCTGACCCGTGAACGCGCAGGCTTTGAAGTTCGAGACGTACACCCGACTCACTACGGTCGCGTATGTCCAATCGAAACGCCTGAAGGTCCGAACATCGGTCTGATCAACTCCCTCTCCGTGTACGCACAGACTAACGAATATGGCTTCCTCGAGACGCCGTATCGTAAAGTGACCGACGGTGTGGTAACTGATGAAATTCATTACCTGTCTGCTATCGAAGAAGGCAACTACGTTATTGCTCAGGCGAACTCCAACCTGGACGATGAAGGCCACTTCGTAGAAGACCTGGTAACCTGCCGTAGCAAAGGCGAATCCAGCTTGTTCAGCCGTGACCAGGTTGACTACATGGACGTATCCACCCAACAGGTGGTATCCGTCGGTGCGTCCCTGATCCCGTTCCTGGAACACGATGACGCCAACCGTGCATTGATGGGTGCGAACATGCAACGTCAGGCGGTTCCGACCCTGCGCTCTGATAAGCCGCTGGTTGGTACCGGTATGGAACGTGCTGTTGCCGTTGACTCCGGTGTTACTGCAGTTGCTAAGCGTGGCGGTACCGTTCAGTACGTGGATGCTTCCCGTATCGTTATCAAAGTTAACGAAGACGAGATGTACCCGGGCGAAGCAGGTATCGACATCTATAACCTGACCAAATACACCCGCTCTAACCAGAACACCTGTATCAACCAGATGCCTTGCGTATCTCTGGGTGAGCCGGTTGATCGTGGTGATGTGCTGGCTGATGGCCCGTCCACCGACCTCGGTGAACTGGCGCTGGGTCAGAACATGCGCGTGGCATTCATGCCATGGAACGGTTACAACTTCGAAGACTCCATCCTCGTATCCGAGCGTGTTGTTCAGGAAGATCGTTTCACTACCATCCACATTCAGGAACTGGCATGTGTGTCCCGTGACACCAAGCTGGGGCCGGAAGAGATCACCGCCGACATCCCGAACGTGGGTGAAGCTGCGCTCTCCAAACTGGATGAATCCGGTATCGTATATATCGGTGCAGAAGTGACCGGTGGCGACATTCTGGTTGGTAAGGTAACGCCGAAAGGTGAAACCCAGCTGACCCCAGAAGAGAAGCTGCTGCGTGCGATCTTCGGTGAGAAAGCGTCTGACGTTAAAGACTCTTCTCTGCGCGTGCCGAACAGCGTGTCTGGTACCGTTATCGACGTTCAGGTCTTTACCCGCGATGGCGTGGAAAAAGACAAACGTGCGCTGGAAATCGAAGAAATGCAGCTCAAACAGGCGAAGAAAGACCTGTCTGAAGAACTGCAGATCCTCGAAGCTGGCCTGTTTAGCCGTATTTACGCTGTGCTGGTTGCCGGTGGCGTTGAAGCTGAGAAGCTCGACAAACTGCCTCGCGATCGCTGGCTGGAACTCGGCCTGACCGACGAAGAGAAACAAAATCAGCTGGAACAGCTGGCTGAGCAGTATGACGAACTGAAACACGAGTTCGAGAAAAAACTCGAAGCGAAACGCCGCAAAATCACCCAAGGCGACGATCTGGCACCGGGCGTGCTGAAAATCGTCAAGGTATACCTGGCCGTTAAACGCCGTATCCAGCCTGGTGACAAAATGGCAGGTCGTCACGGTAACAAGGGTGTAATTTCTAAGATCAACCCGATCGAAGATATGCCGCACGATGCTAACGGTACGCCGGTAGATATCGTACTGAACCCGCTGGGCGTACCGTCTCGTATGAACATCGGTCAGATCCTCGAAACCCACCTGGGTATGGCTGCGAAAGGTATCGGCGATAAGATCAACGCCATGCTGAAACAGCAGCAGGAAGTCGCGAAACTGCGCGAATTCATCCAGCGTGCGTACGATCTGGGCGCCGACGTTCGTCAGAAAGTTGACCTGAACACCTTCAGCGATGAAGAAGTTCTGCGTCTGGCTGAGAACCTGAAAAAAGGTATGCCGATCGCAACGCCGGTCTTCGACGGTGCGAAAGAGTCTGAAATCAAAGAGCTGTTGCAGCTGGGTGGCCTGCCGACTTCCGGTCAGATCACACTGTTCGACGGCCGTACGGGTGAGCAGTTCGAGCGTCAGGTAACCGTCGGTTACATGTACATGCTGAAACTGAACCACCTGGTTGACGACAAGATGCATGCGCGTTCTACCGGTTCTTACAGCCTGGTTACTCAGCAGCCGCTGGGTGGTAAGGCGCAGTTCGGTGGTCAGCGCTTCGGGGAGATGGAAGTGTGGGCGCTGGAAGCATATGGCGCGGCATACACCCTGCAGGAAATGCTCACCGTTAAGTCTGATGACGTGAATGGCCGTACTAAGATGTATAAAAACATCGTAGACGGTAACCATCAGATGGAACCGGGCATGCCGGAATCCTTCAACGTACTGTTGAAAGAGATCCGTTCGCTGGGTATCAACATCGAGCTGGAAGACGAGTAACTCTCGCTCAAACAGGTCACTGGTGCTGGCGTAACAGCCAGCACCAGATTGTGCTAACTCCGACGGGAGCAAATCCGTGAAAGATTTATTAAAGTTTCTGAAAGCGCAGACTAAAACCGAAGAGTTTGATGCGATCAAAATTGCTCTGGCATCGCCAGACATGATCCGTTCATGGTCTTTCGGTGAAGTTAAAAAGCCGGAAACCATTAACTACCGTACGTTCAAACCTGAGCGTGACGGCCTTTTCTGCGCCCGTATCTTTGGGCCGGTAAAAGACTACGAGTGCCTGTGCGGTAAGTACAAGCGCCTGAAACACCGTGGTGTGATCTGTGAGAAGTGCGGCGTTGAAGTGACCCAGACTAAAGTACGCCGTGAGCGTATGGGCCACATCGAGCTGGCGTCTCCGACTGCGCACATCTGGTTCCTGAAATCGCTGCCGTCCCGTATCGGCCTGCTGCTGGATATGCCGCTGCGTGATATCGAACGTGTTCTGTACTTCGAATCCTATGTGGTTATCGAAGGCGGTATGACGAACCTGGAACGTAACCAGATTCTGACCGAAGAACAGTATCTGGACGCGCTGGAAGAGTTCGGTGACGAATTCGACGCGAAGATGGGTGCGGAAGCTATTCAGGCCCTGCTGAAAAGCATGGATCTGGAGCAAGAGTGTGAAACTCTGCGTGAAGAGCTGAACGAAACCAACTCCGAAACCAAGCGTAAAAAGCTGACCAAGCGTATCAAACTGCTGGAAGCGTTCGTTCAGTCTGGTAACAAACCAGAGTGGATGATCCTGACCGTTCTGCCGGTACTGCCGCCAGATCTGCGTCCGCTGGTTCCGCTGGATGGTGGTCGTTTCGCGACTTCTGACCTGAACGATCTGTATCGTCGCGTCATTAACCGTAACAACCGTCTGAAACGTCTGCTGGATCTGGCTGCGCCGGACATCATCGTACGCAACGAAAAACGTATGCTGCAGGAAGCGGTCGACGCCCTGCTGGATAACGGTCGTCGCGGTCGTGCGATCACCGGTTCTAACAAACGTCCTCTGAAATCTTTGGCCGACATGATCAAAGGTAAACAGGGTCGTTTCCGTCAGAACCTGCTCGGTAAGCGTGTTGACTACTCCGGTCGTTCTGTAATCACCGTAGGTCCATACCTGCGTCTGCATCAGTGCGGTCTGCCGAAGAAAATGGCACTGGAGCTGTTCAAACCGTTCATCTACGGCAAGCTGGAACTGCGTGGCCTCGCCACCACCATCAAAGCCGCTAAGAAAATGGTTGAGCGCGAAGAAGCTGTCGTTTGGGATATCCTGGACGAAGTTATCCGCGAACACCCGGTTATGCTGAACCGTGCACCAACTCTGCACCGTTTGGGTATCCAGGCGTTTGAACCGGTTCTGATCGAAGGTAAAGCTATTCAGCTTCACCCGCTGGTTTGTGCGGCATACAACGCCGACTTCGATGGTGACCAGATGGCTGTTCACGTACCGCTGACGCTGGAAGCCCAGCTGGAAGCGCGTGCGCTGATGATGTCTACCAACAACATCCTGTCCCCTGCGAACGGCGAGCCAATCATCGTTCCGTCTCAGGACGTTGTATTGGGTCTGTACTACATGACCCGTGACTGTGTTAACGCCAAAGGCGAAGGCATGGTGCTGACTGGCCCGAAAGAAGCTGAGCGTATTTATCGCGCTGGCCTGGCCTCTCTGCATGCGCGCGTTAAAGTGCGTATCACCGAATACGAAAAAGATGAAAACGGCGAGTTTGTTGCTAAAACCAGCCTGAAAGACACGACCGTTGGCCGTGCCATTCTGTGGATGATCGTACCTAAAGGTCTGCCGTTCACTATCGTGAACCAGGCTCTGGGTAAGAAAGCGATCTCCAAAATGCTGAACACCTGCTACCGTATTCTGGGCCTGAAACCGACCGTTATTTTTGCGGACCAGACGATGTACACCGGCTTTGCTTATGCAGCGCGTTCAGGTGCATCCGTTGGTATCGATGACATGGTCATCCCGGAGAAAAAATACGAGATCATCAGCGAAGCGGAAGCTGAAGTTGCTGAGATCCAGGAACAGTTCCAGTCTGGTCTGGTTACCGCGGGTGAACGCTACAACAAAGTTATCGATATCTGGGCTGCGGCGAACGATCGTGTATCCAAAGCGATGATGGATAACCTGCAAACCGAAACCGTGATTAACCGTGACGGCGTAGAAGAGCAGCAGGTTTCCTTCAACAGCATCTACATGATGGCCGACTCCGGTGCGCGTGGTTCTGCAGCACAGATTCGTCAGCTGGCAGGTATGCGTGGTCTGATGGCGAAGCCGGATGGCTCCATCATCGAAACGCCAATCACCGCGAACTTCCGTGAAGGTCTGAACGTACTCCAGTACTTCATCTCGACCCACGGTGCTCGTAAAGGTCTGGCGGATACCGCACTGAAAACAGCGAACTCCGGTTATCTGACCCGTCGTCTGGTTGACGTGGCGCAGGATCTGGTTGTTACCGAAGACGATTGTGGCACGCTGGAAGGCATCACCATGACCCCGGTTATCGAGGGTGGTGACGTTAAAGAGCCGCTGCGCGATCGCGTACTGGGTCGTGTAACCGCTGAAGACGTTCTGAAGCCGGGTACGGCGGACATTCTTGTTCCACGCAACACGCTGCTGCACGAGCACTGGTGTGACCTGCTGGAAGAGAACTCCGTTGACTCCGTCAAAGTTCGTTCCGTCGTATCCTGTGACACCGACTTTGGTGTATGTGCGCACTGCTACGGTCGTGACCTGGCGCGTGGCCACATCATCAACAAAGGTGAAGCTATCGGCGTTATCGCGGCACAGTCCATCGGTGAGCCGGGTACACAGCTGACCATGCGTACGTTCCACATCGGTGGTGCGGCATCGCGTGCGGCTGCTGAATCCAGCATCCAGGTGAAAAACAAAGGTAGCATCCGTCTGAGCAATGCGAAGTCGGTTGTGAACTCCAGCGGTAAACTGGTTATCACCTCGCGTAACACCGAACTGAAACTGATCGACGAATTCGGCCGTACCAAAGAAAGCTATAAAGTGCCTTACGGCTCTGTTATGGCGAAAGGTGATGGCGAACAGGTTGCTGGCGGCGAAACCGTTGCAAACTGGGATCCGCACACCATGCCGGTTATCACCGAAGTAAGCGGCTTTATTCGCTTCACTGACATGATCGACGGCCAGACCATTACGCGTCAAACTGACGAACTGACCGGTCTGTCTTCTCTGGTAGTTCTGGATTCCGCAGAACGTACCGCGGGTGGTAAAGATCTGCGTCCGGCGCTGAAAATTGTTGATGCGAACGGTAACGACGTTCTGATCCCAGGTACCGATATGCCTGCTCAGTACTTCCTGCCGGGCAAAGCGATTGTTCAGCTGGAAGATGGCATTCAGATCAGTTCTGGTGACACCCTGGCCCGTGTTCCACAGGAATCCGGCGGTACCAAGGATATCACCGGTGGTCTGCCACGCGTTGCGGATCTGTTCGAAGCACGTCGTCCGAAAGAGCCGGCAATCCTGGCTGAAATCAGCGGCATCATTTCCTTCGGTAAAGAAACCAAAGGGAAACGTCGTCTGGTTATCACCCCGGTAGACGGTAGCGATCCGTACGAAGAGATGATTCCGAAATGGCGTCAGCTCAACGTGTTCGAAGGTGAACGTGTAGAACGTGGTGACGTAGTTTCCGACGGTCCGGAAGCGCCGCACGACATCCTGCGTCTTCGTGGCGTACACGCGGTAACGCGTTATATCACCAACGAAGTTCAGGACGTATACCGTCTGCAAGGCGTTAAGATTAACGATAAACACATTGAAGTTATCGTTCGTCAGATGCTGCGTAAAGCCACCATCGAAAACGCAGGTAGCTCCGACTTCCTGGAAGGCGAACAGGTTGAATACTCTCGCGTCAAGATCGCTAACCGCGAACTGGAAGCGAACGGCAAAGTTGCGGCGACATTCTCCCGCGACCTGCTGGGTATCACCAAAGCGTCTCTGGCAACCGAGTCCTTCATCTCTGCGGCATCGTTCCAGGAGACAACTCGTGTCCTGACCGAAGCAGCCGTTGCGGGTAAACGCGACGAACTGCGTGGCCTGAAAGAGAACGTTATCGTAGGTCGTCTGATCCCGGCTGGTACCGGTTATGCGTACCACCAGGATCGTATTCGCCGCCGTGCAGCAGGTGAAGCTCCTGCTACTCAGCAGGTGAGTGCGGAAGAAGCGTCTGCCAGCCTGGCAGAACTGCTGAACGCAGGCCTGGGCGGTTCCGATAACGAGTAATCGTTAAGGTAGCGCTTAAAAAGCCAGTCGGGTTTCCCGGCTGGCTTTTTTTATATCTGTAAAAAATCAATGGCTAAAAATTCTACGCATATCAAAAAACCACATTTATAAAGTGGATATAGTCGAAGCACCATAGCAATCAAATGAATGACTTACAGACCCGGCACAGCACCGTCGGACGGGGTTTATTTGCCCTGAAAAAGGCAAAGGAGGAAATCCAAACAACAAAAATCAGCGCTCGACAAAATAGCGGATATTAACGGACAGGATTTGGGGGATGCATGGAATTTGCTATACAACTTATTATCATCTTAATTTGTTTGTTCTACGGCGCGAGAAAGGGCGGTATTGCGCTGGGGCTTTTGGGCGGCATCGGGCTGGTTATTCTGGTCTTTGTTTTTCATCTTCAGCCGGGTAAACCGCCTGTCGATGTGATGCTGGTGATTATTGCCGTGGTGGCCGCATCGGCAACGCTTCAGGCTTCCGGCGGCTTAGATGTGATGCTGCAAATTGCCGAAAAACTTCTGCGACGTAACCCGAAATATGTCTCCATCGTCGCGCCTTTCGTGACCTGTACACTGACCATTCTCTGCGGTACCGGGCATGTCGTGTATACCATTTTGCCAATTATTTACGATGTGGCGATCAAAAATAATATCCGGCCGGAACGTCCTATGGCGGCGAGTTCTATCGGCGCGCAGATGGGCATTATTGCCAGCCCGGTCTCGGTTGCCGTGGTGTCATTAGTGGCGATGCTTGGTAATTTCACCTTCAACGGCAAGCATCTCGAATTCCTCGATCTCTTATCCATTACTATCCCCTCAACGCTACTCGGCATTCTGGCGATTGGTATTTTCAGCTGGTTCCGCGGAAAGGATTTAGATAAAGACCAGACCTTCCAGGAATTTATTGCCGTGCCGGAAAACCGCCACTATGTGTATGGCGATACGGCGACGCTTTTAGATAAAAAACTCCCCACCAGTAACTGGGTGGCGATGTGGATCTTCCTGGCATCCATTGCGGTAGTGGCACTGCTGGGGGCATTTTCAGAACTGCGTCCGGCCTTTGATGGTAAGCCATTGTCGATGGTGCTGGTCATCCAGATGTTTATGCTGCTCTCCGGCGCGCTGATCATCATCATCACCAAAACTAACCCGGCGTCGATTTCCAAAAACGAAGTGTTCCGTTCGGGCATGATTGCGATTGTTGCGGTGTACGGCATCGCCTGGATGGCGGAAACCATGTTCGGCGCGCACATGTCTGAAATTAAAGGCGTGTTAGGCGAAATGGTGAAGGAGTATCCGTGGGCCTATGCGATTGTACTGCTGCTGGTCTCGAAATTCGTGAACTCACAGGCGGCAGCGTTGGCGGCGATCGTTCCGGTTGCGCTGGCGATTGGCGTGGATCCCGCGTATATCGTGGCATCAGCGCCTGCCTGCTACGGTTACTATATTCTGCCAACCTATCCCAGCGACCTGGCGGCGATTCAGTTTGACCGTTCAGGCACCACGCACATTGGTCGCTTCGTGATTAACCACAGCTTTATTCTGCCGGGCTTGATTGGCGTGAGTGTCTCGTGCGTATTCGGCTGGGTATTCGCCGGGCTGTACGGTTTTCTGTAATAAAAAAGCAGGTGCCTTACGGCACCTGCTTTACTGCGTTTGATTACGTGGTACGACGATAGAGTTCAATCATATCCGTCGCTAAATCCTGAATCACCATCGCGTTCATCAGATGGTCCTGAGAGTGAACGGTAATCAGGTTTACCGGTAATTTACCGGTGCCTTCATCCAGACCAATAAGCTGGGTCTGAATGGTGTGTGCATGCTTCACGTAGTCGTGTGACTCCGCCATCGCTTTTTCTGAACCGGTGAAATCGCCTTTACGCGCCAGCTGTAACGCGGTTAATGCAGCACTACGCGCAGCGCCAGCGTTCACCAGCAGCTCCATAATGGTGGTTTCCAAATCTTCCATGCCAGCTTACTCCATCAGTTTGAGGGCTTTTTCCAGAACGGCATCACCTTTCATCATGCCGTAATCCATCATGTCGATAACCGCGACTTTTTTGCCCAGCGGATCGGCCTGCGCCTGCAGCTTAGCTTGCTCATACTTGACCTGTGGGCCAAGCAGGATGATGTCGGCTTCATTGAGATTGTCTTTAAACTCCGCGACCGGCACGGCCTTGATGGAAACCTCAATACCTTTCTTCTGAGCTGCGTCTTTCATACGTTGAACCAGCATACTGGTGGACATACCTGCAGCACAGCATAAAACGATGTTCTTCATAATTCGCCCTCATGTTCCTTGATGTCACATCTTTATCGCGGGAGAGGGGGTTCAACAACTGCTTTGCGGCGATTGTGTGTAAGCCATCACAAAGAAAGGCTGAAAAAACTGAAACCGGTTACATTTTTGCTGGCGGTGTAAAAAAAGCCCACGACGGTGGGCTCATTGAGTGGAAGGGAAATCAGGCCACGGTCGTGCGCAAAATCCGGTTTTTCCCTTGCTGTTTTGCTTTATAAAGCGCTTCATCAACGCTAACAATCAGTTGCTCCAGCGATTCCATATTCCATTCGCCCAGTCCGCCGCTGAAGGTCACGCTGAGCCCCTCTTCACGCCACGTGCGTTGCGCGACTTTCTCACGCCAGTTTTCCAGCAGGGTACGGGCAGAATCGATATACGTTGCCGGAAAAATAACGGCGAACTCCTCACCGCCATAGCGATAAATCGATATCTCATGCGGTTGCAGAATTTGTATCCCTTCGCGCGCGACGTTGCGCAGCACGATATCGCCGTTCAGGTGACCCCAGGTATCATTGATCGACTTGAAGTTATCGATATCTACCAGCGCTAATGCGAACGGCTGGTGATCGTTCATCAGCGCGGCGATATCGCTGTCGAAGGCGCGACGGTTTTTACAGCCGGTCAGGGCATCAATTGTGGCCTGGCGGACGTAGGCAATTTCGCGTTCTTTATTGGTTTCAATGGCTTTGCTTAACATCGCTTCCAGCCGGGGCGCGCGGTTTACGTCGCCCGTTTTAATGGCATTGATGATATTCATTAGCACGGTGCGCGAGGCGTGGCGCAAATAGAGGGCAAAGACGATGATGACAAAGGCGGCGACGGCAAATCCCCAGGCCACAATAACCGTTTCATGATGGGCGAGGTCGGCGAGCGTATGGTCGGAGACTTTATAAATGACGAACCAGTCGGGATTGGTGAACGAGTAATAGTAGAGCCAGGTTTTGCTCTTGCCGTCGTGTATTTCCCCTTCCGCATTGGTCATTTGGTCCATCAGCGTCTCAGGCACAATATTACTGAACAGGCGGGTGGTATCCGGGTGAAGCACGGCCTTGCCATCGCGGTTAACCACAAAAAATTCCCCGCTGACCGGTGATTGCATTTGTCGCAGGGTATAACTCATTGACGGCAAATCCAGGTGAAATGCCAGCGTTCCTTTCAATTTCCCATCCGGAGAAACGACAGGCTTGGCCATAGTAATGGTGGTTTCGCGGGTAAAGTAGTCCGTATAGGGCTGCGTATAGCGCGCAAATAACCCAGAGTCACCCTGCGCCCGGAACCAGGGACGCGTTGTGGCATTGAACTCCCCGCTGTCGGATGTCGCCATAACCTGCGGGACGCGCAAATAATTCCCATGAGGGTCGGCGACAGAGATGGACGTTACCGTCGGCATCAGCGCCAGCAGGTGCATCATGAGCTCAGTGCCTTTCTCCGGATCGCGATTAACGACGTTATCCAGCTGTTCATTGTTCGATAAAAAGGTCGTCGCGCGGCTTAAAATATAATCATCTTCGCGCAGGATAGATTCCATGTAATTCACCGCCATGTTGTGGGTGAAGTTACGGTTGATATGGTGGTAATCCTCAATGATATCTTTACGCTGATTGAGCATCACGAGGGTGGCAATGACCAGGAAGCTCAAAAGGATACCCGCGAAACTGATGATTATCGGCGTGGTAAACGACAGTTTCCTGCTATGAGTACTCATAACGTTTTCTTCGTTCCAGAAGGTGAATGGCAAAAGTATAAGGGGCCAGGGGGTGTTGTGCGGCGATATATAAAAGTTATGCTTTCCTTATTGTTTATAGGGTAATCAAATCAGAGACGCAAAAATAGTTGCCGATTATCTTAAAAGCGTAAGAGAGGCAGGGCGGTAGAGGAAGGAAGAGCCGCCCTGGTCAACATCCTGCTGACGAGGGCTAGCGTATTCCGCCACGTGCTTTTCAACAACGCGCAATGTGCTGCGCTGCGAGTCTCTTCGCAGACAACATCATGCGCTTACATCACTCTCCTCAGGGTTGCGAGGCGCGTCCCAGCCAGCCGTCCCAGTCTTTCCATACTGGCTGTAAACCACGCTCGCGCAGGGCATCTGCCACCGCTTCCGGTCGGCGGGCATCGTGCGGGGAAAATTGTTCCAGTTCAGGGTGATCGTCGGCATAACCGCCGGGCTGCGTTTTTGAGAACGCGCTAACGTTGTTGATTGCCAGGGGGATCACGTTGTCGCGAAACCAGGGCGATTCGCGGGTGGAGAGCGACAGCTCAATTTCCGGTGAGAAAAGGCGAAACGCGCAAATTACCTGTACCAGCTGCTTTTCATCCATCAGGGACGCGGGTTCTACGCCGCCTGCACACGGACGCAGGCGGGGAAAGGAGACAGAGTAGCGGCTTTGCCAGTAGTGGTGCTGAAGCCACAACAAATGCTCAGCCACCATAAAGCAATCCACCCGCCAGCTGTCCGACAGGCCAATCAGCGCGCCGAGGCCGATTTTATCAATCCCTGCCTGGCCCAGGCGGTCCGGCGTATCCAGCCGCCAGAAGAAATCCTGCTTTTTGCCTTTCAGATGATGATGGGCGTACTGCGCCTCGTGGTAGGTCTCCTGATACACCATCACCCCATCCAGCCCCAGCGTTTTCAGCTCAGCATACTCTTCGGTAGAGAGCGGCTGCACTTCCATTTGTAGCGAGGAAAACTGGCTGCGGATGGCGGGAAGATGGCGGCGAAAATAGTCCATCCCGACTTTACTCTGATGCTCGCCGGTCACCAGCAGCAGGTGCTCGAAATTCATGGCGCGGATGGCGGCACATTCGCGGGCGATTTCAGTTTCGTCCAGCGTCTTACGCTTGATGCGATTACTCATGGAGAAACCACAGTAAGTGCAGTCGTTGGCGCACAGGTTCGAAAGATACAGCGGTACGTAAAAACTCACGGTGTTGCCGAAGCGCTGACGGGTGAGTCGCTGTGCGCGCTGCGCCAGCGGTTCAAGATAATCGGCGGCGGCGGGAGAGAGCAGCGCCATCATATCGTCGCGCGTCAGATGACTGGCGGCCAGCGCGCGCTCAACGTCGGCCGCGGTTTTACTGCTGATTTTCAGGCGCAGATCGTCCCAGTTGAGCTCGCGCCAGCGATCGCTAAAGGCGCTCATACGCTGGCCTCCAGAAAACCGGTTAACGGGCTGGTGGCGACGGCGTGCGTGCGGCGTGCGCCCGGTACTGCCTGGCGTGCCAGAATACCGGCATCGACTGCCATACGAAACGCGTGTGCCATCATTACCGGATCATCGGCGACGGCAATGGCGGTATTCACCAGCACCGCGTCGGCACCCATCTCCAGCGCCTGCGCGGCGTGGCTCGGCACGCCAATGCCCGCATCAACCACTACCGGAACATTCGCCTGAGCGATGATAATCTCTAACATCGCGCGGGTTTCCAGCCCCTGATTCGAACCAATCGGCGCACCCAGCGGCATCACGGCGGCGCATCCCGCTTCTTCAAGACGCTTACACAATACCGGATCTGCGCCGCAGTACGGCAGCACCACAAAACCGTCTTTCACCAGCAGTTCAGCGGCTTTCAGGGTTTCGATCGGGTCGGGCAACAGCCAGCGTGCGTCAGGGTGAATTTCCAGCTTCAGCCAGTTTGTGCCCAGCGCTTCACGGGCTAACTGCGCGGCGAATACTGCTTCTTCCGCCGTTTTTGCGCCGGAGGTATTCGGCAGCAGCGTGACGCCCGCTTCGCGCAGCGGTTCCAGAATGGCATCGTTATTCTGACGCAAATCGACGCGCTTCATCGCCAGCGTGACAAGCTGACTGCCCGATGCGCGAATGGCATCGACCATCACCTTCGATGATGCGAATTTTCCGGTACCCGTAAATAAGTGAGAATCAAAGATTTTATCGGCAATGCGTAACATGTCAGCCCCCGGCTATAACCTGAAAAAGCAGGATCTGATCGCCGTCCTGCACAATGTGATGTTCCCAACGCTCGCGCGGCAGGATTTGCTGATTGAGCGCCAGCGCGACGCCCGGCTTTAACTGTTCCAGTTGGGTGAGCAGGGCGCTGACGGAGAGCCCCTCCGCACACTGCATGGATTCGTCATTAAACTGAATCTGCATGACGGCCTCCACAAACCGGGCAGCCCGCCGCGCGATGCAGCGCCAGGTTTCGCCACTGGTGGGCGCGTGCGTCAAACAGACGCAAGGTATTGCTGGTGGGCATACCGCTTAACAGCTTGATGGCTTCCAGTGCCTGCAATGTACCCATTACGCCCACGACCGGGCCGACCACGCCTGCCGTGCGGCAGTTGCGTTCCGGTTCGGCGTCATCGGGCCACAGACAGCGGTAACAGCCTTGCGTCCACGGCGGTGTCAGTACCATCATCTGCCCACCGAACCCCACCGCGCTGGCCGTAATCAGCGGCGTGTTCAGCGCCACGCAGGCCGCGTTGATCGCCTGGCGCGTCGCCATGTTATCGGTGCAATCAAGCACCAGATCCGCGTCGTGCACCGCCTGCTTTAGCGCATCGCCCGCCAGCCGTTGGGCGATCGTTGTGAGAGTGATATCCGGGTTTAACGCCGCCAGTCGCGCGCGCGTTGCCTCTGCTTTTGAGCGCGCGATGTCGGGCGTGGTAAAGGCAATCTGACGATGCAGATTACTCAGATGCACCTCGTCATCGTCGGCAAGCACCAGCGTGCCGACGCCCGCACCGGCAAGATACAGCGCCGCAGGCGCGCCTAAGCCGCCGAGCCCGACGATAAGCACCCGGCTGGCGAGCAGTTTTTGCTGACCCTCCACGGCGATATCCTCCAGTAACATCTGGCGACTGTAGCGCATGAAATCGCGATCATTCATCGCCCACTCCCGCCAGCGCCAGCAGTTTCGCGGTGGCATCGCGCCAGTCTGCGGCTTGCGTAATCGCGCTCACGACGGCGATGCTGCCAACGCCCGTCGCCAGCACTGCCGGCGCACGTTCAAGGCTAATTCCGCCAATGGCGACGGTGGGGTAATCGTCCAGGCGTTTAATATGCGCGGCGAGCTGTTCCAGCCCCTGCGGCGCGGAGGGCATCTGCTTGGTTTGCGTTGGGAACACGTGACCCAGCGCGATGTACGAAGGCTGCGCCGCCAGCGCCACGTCAATTTCCATATCATCGTGAGTCGATACGCCAAGCCGTAAGTTGGCCGCGCGAATCGCGTCGAGATCGGTGGTTTCCAGATCTTCCTGCCCCAGATGCACGCCATAAGCCTGGTGTTTAATCGCCAGACGCCAGTAGTCGTTGATAAACAGACGCGCGTTATAGCGACGGCCGAGATCTATCGCGGCAACCACATCGGCCTCGACCTCGTCGTCGTGTTTGTCCTTAATGCGTAACTGAATGGTGCGTACGCCCGCTTCCAGCAAACGTGCGATCCACTCCACGCTATCAACAACCGGGTAGAGGCCCAAACGGAAAGGAACCGGGGGAAAATGAGGCTGGTACATTATAAATTCTCCTGAGGGATATAGAGTTCGCCACCCCGGGCGCGGAACTGACCAGACATCTCGTTCATCCCGGTCTCTGCGGCCTGTTTTGCCGCGTAATCGCGAACTTCCTGGGTGATTTTCATTGAGCAGAATTTGGGGCCGCACATCGAGCAGAAATGGGCAACTTTGCCCGATTCCTGCGGCAGTGTTTCATCGTGATAGGCGCGAGCGGTGAAGGGGTCGAGCGCCAGGTTAAACTGATCTTCCCAGCGGAATTCAAAGCGTGCTTTAGACATGGCGTTATCGCGAATCTGCGCGCCGGGGTGGCCTTTTGCCAGGTCTGCCGCGTGGGCGGCGATCTTGTAAGTGATAAGTCCTTGCTTCACATCGTCTTTATTCGGTAAGCCGAGGTGCTCTTTTGGCGTGACGTAGCAGAGCATCGCGCAGCCGAACCAGCCAATCATCGCCGCGCCAATCCCGGAGGTGAAATGGTCGTAGCCTGGTGCAATATCGGTGGTGAGCGGCCCTAACGTATAAAACGGCGCTTCATGGCAGTGCTCCAGCTCTTCGGTCATATTACGGCGGATCATCTGCATTGGCACATGGCCGGGCCCTTCAATCATCACCTGCACGTCATATTCCCAGGCGATTTTGGTCAATTCGCCCAACGTGTGAAGTTCTGCAAACTGGGCTTCATCGTTGGCATCCTGAATTGAGCCAGGACGCAGGCCGTCGCCCAGCGACAGCGATACATCATAGGCGGCGCAAATTTCACAAATTTCGCGGAAGTGCTGATAAAGGAAGTTTTCCTGATGATGCGAGAGGCACCACTTCGCCATGATTGAGCCACCGCGCGACACAATACCGGTCAGGCGTTTGGCGGTCATCGGCACGTAACGCAGCAGCACGCCCGCATGAATGGTGAAGTAGTCTACGCCCTGTTCGGCCTGTTCCAGCAACGTATCGCGGAACGCTTCCCAGCTCAGATCCTCGGCGATCCCATTGACCTTCTCCAGCGCCTGGTAGATCGGCACGGTGCCGATTGGTACCGGGCTGTTGCGCAGGATCCATTCGCGGGTTTCGTGGATGTAACGCCCGGTGGAGAGGTCCATCACCGTATCGGCGCCCCAGCGCGTTGCCCACACCAGTTTTTCCACCTCTTCTTCAATCGAGGAGCTGACTGCGGAGTTACCGATATTGGCGTTCACCTTCACCAGGAAGTTACGCCCGATGATCATCGGTTCCGATTCCGGATGGTTAATATTGGCCGGGATAATCGCCCGACCTGCCGCCACTTCGGCACGGACAAACTCAGGCGTGATGTTTTGTGGTAGCAGCGTGTCGAAGCTTTGCCCCGGATGCTGCTGGCGCAGTACTTCGCTGCGAATGCGCTCGCGCCCCATATTTTCGCGCAGGGCGATAAATTCCATCTCCGGGGTGATTACCCCCCGACGAGCATAATGGAGTTGGGTGACGCGCTTGCCGGGACACGCGCGTTTTGGCGTCAACAGGCCGGTGAAGCGCAATTCGTCGAGAAATTCGTCCGCGAGGCGGGCCTGAGTATAGGCGGAGCTGCGCGCCGTTAAGGTTTCGCTATCGGCGCGCGCGTCAATCCACGGCTGGCGCAGTTTTGCCAGGCCCTGGCGGATATCGATTTTTTCGGCTGGGTCGCCGTAGGGGCCGGAGGTGTCATACACCGGGATCGCTTCATTCTCTTCGTACTGCGCATTATCCTCGCTGCCGCCAATGAGCGTGGGGCTAAGCTGAATTTCGCGCATCGGCACGCGTACGCCAGGCTGTGTACCTGCGAGATAAATACGGCGCGAGTTAGGGAAAGCGGTGCCTTCCAGAGTATCAATAAAGCGTTGAGCCTGTTCGCGTTGTTCACGGCGAGTCAGTTTTGTTGTAGACATAGCGCATACCAAATAAAAAAGGATATGGCTTGTCAGACGACGGATGGAGTAATGGATGCACAGCGCCCGTGAAGGCAGAGGCATAAAGCTGAATTACTCTTGTTCCCTTCGCAGGTATTAGCCTGATCAGGTTCCGCGGATCCCGAATTAACGGTCTCAGCCTGTGTTTTCACACGTGGCACTCCGACAAGATGTAGCCCCATAAATGGGACGATGAATGTAAACTACGCGTTAATGCGTAAAATCTCAAGCGGGACGTTTGATCCCGGGGCTATCGTGCATCGCATCCAGCACGAGCATGATGAGCTTATCTTCGAGCACAAAACGTGCCTCCAGCGCCTCGCCGATATCCGACAATGCTTGTTGAAATTCAAAGCAATTATCGTGATCGATGGCCGTCTCCAGGCTGGAGTCGTAATAGTCCATAATCAACTGGGTGTTGGCTTCCAGCCTGGGCCAGATTTTAGTGGCCGTTAAAAGCGCGGCGTCGCCTTCCAATTTATGGAGAATGCGTTCATAAATACTGAAGTGGCAGGAGGAGAGGTAGTCCACCAGTCGCTGACAAAAATCATCCAGTGCTTTTTCATTCAGCCGTATAAACGATTCTTTGCCAGGCTTAATCCCAATCAGGTTGGAATAAGCGACAAGCAATTGCTTGCGTATGTTGAGCCAGCGGTCGACCAGTTTGTTACTGCCTCCAACATGCTCCGTCAGGCTTTCGAGCTGGTTTAACATGTGATTGACTCCGCACAAGTGGATTTAAAGACTGCGCACTAAGATGTAACGATAATGTAAATAACATGCCAGTGAAGCAAAGGTAGTGCAATAGATATGGATCGTATAATTGAAAAATTAGACATCGGCTGGTGGGTCGTCAGCCATGAGCAAAAATTATGGCTGCCGGGCGGAGAATTACCCTGGGGCGAAGCGGGAAAATTCGACCTTGCGGGGCAACGCGCGCTGCTGATTGGTGAATGGCAAGGCTCGCCGGTGTGGCTGATTCAGCAACAGCGTCGTCATGATATGGGCTCGCTGCGGCAAATTCTCGACCAGGATGCCGGGCTGTTTCAACTCGCCGGGCGCGGCGTGCAGCTGGCGGAGTTCTACCGCTCGCATAAATTCTGCGGCTACTGTGGGCATACCATGCACCCCAGCAAAACCGAATGGGCGATGCTGTGCGACCACTGCCGTCAACGCTACTATCCGCAAATCGCGCCCTGCATCATCGTCGCCATTCGTCGCGATGACACCATCCTGCTGGCGCAGCATACGCGTCATCGCAACGGCGTACACACCGTGCTGGCTGGGTTCGTTGAAGTGGGCGAAACGCTGGAGCAGGCCGTCGCGCGCGAAGTGATGGAAGAGAGCAGTATAAAAATCAAAAACCTGCGTTATGTCACCTCCCAACCGTGGCCGTTCCCGCAATCACTGATGACCGCGTTTATGGCCGAGTATGACAGCGGCGATATCGTGATCGACCCCAAAGAGTTGCTGGAAGCCAACTGGTATCGCTATGACAATTTACCGTTACTGCCGCCGCCGGGAACCGTCGCCCGTCGACTCATTGAAGATACTGTCGCACTCTGCCGGGCAGAGTATGAGTGACACTCATGTTACACTGGCGTGAAAGAGCTCAAGGAATGGAAAAATGACCGAACTGAAAAACGATCGTTACCTGCGTGCGCTGCTGCGTCAGCCTGTAGATGTCACCCCTGTCTGGATGATGCGCCAGGCGGGCCGTTATTTACCGGAATATAAAGCGACCCGTGCCCAGGCCGGGGATTTTATGTCCCTGTGCAAAAACGCCGAGCTGGCATGCGAAGTCACACTTCAGCCGCTGCGCCGTTACCCGCTGGATGCGGCCATTCTGTTCTCCGATATTCTGACTATCCCGGATGCAATGGGCCTCGGGCTCTATTTTGAAGCGGGTGAAGGCCCACGCTTTACCTCGCCGATAACCAGTAAAGCGGATGTTGATAAGCTGCCGATTCCGGACCCGGAAGGCGAACTGGGTTATGTGATGAACGCGGTGCGTACAATCCGCCGCGAACTGAAAGGCGAAGTGCCGTTGATTGGTTTCTCCGGCAGCCCGTGGACGCTGGCGACCTACATGGTCGAAGGCGGCAGCAGCAAAGCGTTTACCGTGATTAAAAAGATGATGTATGCCGAGCCGCAAACGCTGCATCTGCTGCTCGATAAGCTGGCGAAAAGCGTCACGCTCTATCTGAATGCGCAGATTAAAGCCGGTGCGCAGTCGGTGATGATTTTCGACACCTGGGGCGGTGTGCTCACCGGGCGTGATTATCAGCAGTTCTCGCTGTATTACATGCACAAAATTGTCGATGGTTTGCTGCGTGAAAACGACGGGCGCCGCGTGCCGGTGACGCTGTTCACCAAAGGCGGAGGGCAGTGGCTGGAAGAGATGGCGGAAACCGGCTGTGATGCGTTGGGTCTCGACTGGACCACCGATATCGCCGATGCGCGTCGCCGCGTTGGCCACAAAGTGGCGCTGCAGGGCAATATGGATCCCTCCATGCTTTACGCACAGCCTGCGCGCATCGAGGAAGAAGTGGCGACTATTCTGGCGGGCTTTGGCAAGGGCGAAGGCCACGTCTTCAACCTCGGTCACGGCATCCATCAGGATGTGCCGCCGGAACACGCCGGGGCGTTTGTCGAGGCGGTACATCGCCTCTCTGCGCCTTATCATCAGTAAGGATTGGTTATGGATCTCGCGTCGCTACGCGCTCAACAAATCGAACTCGCTTCTTCCGTGATCCGCGAGGATCGCCTGGATAAGGATCCGCCGGATCTGATCGCCGGGGCAGACGTGGGTTTTGAGCAGGGCGGTGAAGTGACGCGCGCGGCGATGGTGCTGTTGAAGTATCCATTGCTTGAGCTGGTGGAGTATCAGGTGGCGCGCATTGCGACCACCATGCCCTACATTCCCGGCTTCCTGTCATTTCGTGAATACCCGGCGTTGCTGGCGGTGTGGGAAAAGCTGTCGCAAAAACCGGATCTCGTGTTTGTCGATGGTCACGGTATTTCGCATCCGCGCCGTCTGGGCGTCGCCAGCCATTTTGGCCTGCTGGTGGACGTGCCGACGATCGGCGTGGCGAAAAAGCGCCTCTGCGGTACGTTTGAGCCGCTCGACAGCGAACCCGGTGCGTTATCACCGCTGATGGATAAAGGCGAGCAACTGGCGTGGGTGTGGCGCAGTAAAGCGCGCTGCAACCCGCTATTTATCGCGACAGGGCACCGCGTTAGCACTGACAGTGCGCTTTCATGGGTGCAACGCTGTATGAAAGGCTACCGTCTGCCGGAGCCAACACGCTGGGCGGATGCCGTTGCTTCTGAACGTGCTGCCTTTATGCGCCTTACAGCAAAATAACCACAATTCAGGTAAACTGCGGCTAATTTCCGCATTTGAGAACTCATCATGTTACAAAACCCGATTCACCTGCGTCTGGAGAAGCTGGAAAGCTGGCAGCACGTCACCTTTATGGCCTGCCTGTGCGAACGCATGTACCCGAACTACGCCATGTTCTGCAAAGAGTCAGAGTTTGGCGACCCGCACGTTTATCGTCGTATTCTGGATCTCATCTGGGAAACGCTGACGGTAAAAGATGCCAAAGTGAACTTCGATAGCCAGCTTGAAAAGCTGGAAGAAGCGATCCCGGCGGCGGACGATTTCGACATGTACGGCGTTTATCCGGCGATCGATGCCTGCGTCGCGCTGAGCGAACTGGTGCATTCTCGTTTGAGCGGTGAAACCCTGGAACACGCCATCGAAGTCAGTAAGAGTTCAATCACTACCGTCGCGATGCTGGAGATGACTCAGGCTGGTCGCGAAATGACCGATGAAGAGCTCAAAGAGAACCCGGCAGTGGAACAGGAATGGGACATTCAGTGGGAAATTTTCCGAGTTTTAGCGGACAGCGAAGAACGGGACGTTGAACTGATAAAAGGCCTGCGCGCAGACCTCAAAGAGGCTGGCGAGAGCAATATTGGTATAAATTTTAAGCAATGAGACAACAAAACGTGATTTACCGCCTGAATTGTCGTGCCTGAAGGCTTCCCTTCCGCCCCCCGTCTGGTCTACATTTGGGGGGCGAAAAAAAGTGGCTATCGGTGCGTGTATGCAGGAGAGTGCTTTTCTGGCATTTTCGTCGCACTCGATGCTTAGCAAGCGATAAACACATTGTAAGGATAACTTATGAACAAGACTCAACTGATTGATGTAATTGCAGACAAAGCAGAACTGTCCAAAACCCAGGCTAAAGCTGCTCTGGAATCCACTCTGGCTGCTATTACTGAGTCTCTGAAAGAAGGCGATGCTGTACAACTGGTTGGTTTCGGTACCTTCAAAGTGAACCACCGCGCTGAGCGTACTGGCCGCAACCCGCAGACCGGTAAAGAAATCAAAATCGCCGCAGCTAACGTGCCGGCATTTGTTTCTGGCAAAGCACTGAAAGACGCAGTTAAGTAAGACCGCGTGGCAGTGAACAGTTTTAGCGAAGGGGTGGTCTCACCCCTTTTGTCTATCTGGCGCTCCGTGGCGGCGTTGGGTGGCGTACTGTTGCTTTCTGCCTGTAGCCATAACAGCGCGTTGCCGCCATTCACCGCCAGCGGCTATGCCGACGACCAGGGCGCTGTACGCATCTGGCGCAAAGACTCCGGCGGAGAAACCCATCTTCTGGCTGTTTCCAGCCCGTGGCACAATGGGGCCACCACAACCAGCGAATACCGCTGGCAGGGCGATCAGCTCTCGCTGATTGAACTGAATATCTACAGTAAACCTTCCGAACATATTCGTGCCCGTTTTGACAGTCGCGGTGAACTGAGCTTCATGCAGCGGGAAGTTGACGGACAAAAACAGCAGCTTTCCAGCGATCAGATAGCGCTATACCGCTACCGTGCTGAGCAAATCCATCAGACCAGCGACGCCTTGCGTCAGGGGCGCGTGGTACTGCGCCAGGGGCGCTGGCATGCAGATCATAGCGTAACGACCTGCAAAGGCGAGGTGGTGAAGCCTGACCTCGACAACCGCGCGCTGGCGCATGTTGAGAATCGCCAGCGTCGTTCATCGGTAGAGGTGAGCATTGCCTGGCTGGAATCATCTGAAGGGACACAACTGCTGCTGGTGGCTAACCAGGACTACTGTACCTGGCAGCCAACAGAAAAAACCTTCTGATCACCAGTGGTTCATGCCGCGCGAGTTCCCTCGGTCATGATTCCCCTGGCATCCGCCATAACCCATGCCTGCATCGTGAGTGAAACCCGCCTGGGCCATCGCAATATCTCGCTTAACGTTCAGCGCATCTAGCGATTGGCGTAATGTTTCCATCTCTTTGGCCGTCGCATTAATTTTGCTGGCGTCCGGCGCCGTGGCGGTTAGCAACGCGTTGTATTCATAGCGTTTCGACATCAGTTGCTGGCGCAGCGTACCCGACTGCGCGGCATAGTCATTATCAATTTTTTGCGCGGCGGCCTGTTGCTCTGTCGTGAGTGCCCGGCCATTTTGCTGCCAGTCGTGACCGTTGTTACCGTGATGGCGGGCGAACGCCGGGCTTGCGCTCATCATTGTTAAAGACAGTGCAACCAGCGCCAGTGCTAATTTGTTATTCCGTTTCATGGTCTTATCCTCAAGGTAGGGGTATCACGTTGACTGTTGCATCTTCCATGCCAGAAAGGGAAATGCCGTCTCATGCGGTAATCGCAACTACGTCACGGTAAAAGCGGGTAAAAATGACCCGGTCGTTGCGTTATGGCGCGTCATTTTTACTCATTGAGCGCGTCATTTTTACTCATTGAGCGCGTGCATTTGTGTCACAGAGCAGAACAACACGCGCGCAAACATGGCATGATTTCTGCTGATACAGGGAACCCACCGCCGATTGAACGGAAGCAAGTCATGTCACAATCAAAAGACTCTCTGGCCATTAGGCTGAGTATGTTGCTACCCGCCATTATCTTCGTACTGGTGGGGCTTTTTGCCGTAACGGTGATTCGCGATTTCGGACGAGCGAGTCAGGCCGACCAGCAAGCGTTGCTGGAAAAAGGCAATGTGCTCATTCGGGCGCTGGAGTCAGGCAGCCGTGTCGGTATGGGCATGCGGATGCATCATGCGCAGCAGCAGGCGCTTCTGAAAGAGATGGCGGGCCAGCCGGGTGTGGAATGGTTTGCGGTAACGGATGTGCAAGGCGTTATTGTTCTGCACAGCGATGCTAGCCGCGTGGGGACGCTACTTTACTCTCCCGAAGAGTTGCAAAAACTTAGCCCCGGCCATGACGTTCAATGGCGGAATACGGAGATGCCTGACGGAATGCCCACAATGGAAATCTATCGTCAGTTCCAGCCCGTGCGCCACGGCATGCACAACATGGCTCGGGATGAGCGTAACGGCTTTTCCGATCAAACGATTTTTATCGCCGTGGATGCCAGCGATTTCATGGCGACGCGGGCGGCTGAATGGCGCAATACCCTGATTATCCTCTTCGCCCTGGCGACGGTCTTGCTGGCAAGCGTATTGTCATTCTTCTGGTATCGCCGCTATCTGCGCTCGCGCCAGCTTCTACAGGATGAAATGAAGCGCAAAGAGAAGCTGGTGGCGCTGGGGCATCTGGCGGCAGGCGTCGCCCACGAAATCCGTAACCCGCTTTCCTCAATTAAAGGGCTGGCGAAATATTTTGCCGAACGCGCGCCTGCGGGGGGCGAAGCGCACCAACTGGCGCAGGTGATGGCGAAAGAAGCCGACCGTTTAAACCGCGTGGTAAGCGAGTTGCTGGAACTGGTTAAGCCAACGCATCTGGCTTTGCAGGCGGTGGATCTCAACACGCTGATTAACCACTCATTACAGCTGGTAAGCCAGGATGCAAACAGCCGGGAGATCCAGTTACGTTTTACCGCTAACGATACATTACCGGAAATTCAGGCCGATCCGGACAGGCTGACTCAGGTCCTGTTGAATCTCTATCTCAATGCCATTCAGGCGATTGGTCAGCATGGCGTGATTAACGTGGCGGCCAGCGAAAGCGGCGCGGGCGTGAAAATCAGCGTTACCGACAGCGGTAAGGGAATTGCGGCGGATCAGCTTGAAGCCATCTTCACCCCGTATTTCACCACGAAGGCCGACGGCACCGGGCTGGGGCTGGCGGTCGTGCATAATATTGTTGAGCAACACGGTGGTACAATTCAGGTCGTAAGCCAGGAGGGAAAAGGCGCAACGTTCACCCTCTGGCTTCCGGTCACTATTACGCGTAAGGACCCACAAGGATGACGCACGATAATATCGATATCCTGGTGGTGGATGATGACATTAGCCACTGCACTATCTTGCAGGCATTGCTGCGCGGCTGGGGCTATAACGTATCGCTTGCAAACAGCGGGCGACAGGCGCTGGAGCAGGTGCGGGAACAGGTGTTTGATCTTGTGCTTTGCGATGTGCGAATGGCAGAGATGGATGGCATCGCCACGCTCAAAGAGATCAAAGAGTTAAACCCGGCGATTCCGGTACTGATTATGACCGCGTACTCCAGCGTCGAGACGGCGGTAGAGGCACTGAAAACCGGGGCGCTGGATTATCTCATCAAGCCCCTGGATTTCGATAACCTGCAGGCGACGCTGGAAAAGGCGCTCGCGCATACGCACAGTGTCGACGCTGAAACGCCTGCGGTGTCTGCCAGCCAGTTCGGGATGGTCGGTAAAAGCCCGGCGATGCAACACCTGCTCGGTGAAATCGCCCTTGTCGCGCCATCGGAAGCCACGGTGCTGATCCACGGTGATTCCGGCACCGGCAAAGAGCTGGTCGCCAGAGCGATTCATGCCAGTAGCGCACGTTGCGAAAAGCCGCTGGTAACGCTCAACTGCGCGGCACTCAACGAATCCTTACTGGAATCTGAATTGTTCGGTCACGAAAAAGGGGCGTTTACCGGGGCCGACAAACGGCGGGAAGGGCGCTTTGTTGAGGCGGACGGCGGCACGCTGTTTCTCGATGAAATTGGCGATATCTCGCCGATGATGCAGGTCCGTCTGCTGCGTGCGATTCAGGAGCGCGAAGTTCAGCGTGTCGGTAGCAACCAGACTATCTCGGTTGATGTCCGGCTGATTGCCGCGACCCATCGCGATCTTGCCGCAGAGGTGAATGCCGGGCGTTTTCGCCAGGATCTCTACTATCGCCTGAACGTGGTGGCGATTGAAGTGCCGTCGCTGCGGCAACGGCGGGAGGATATTCCTCTGCTGGCTGGCCATTTTCTTCAGCGCTTTGCCGAACGTAATCGCAAGGCGGTAAAAGGCTTTACGCCCCAGGCGATGGATTTGCTGATTCATTACGACTGGCCGGGAAATATTCGCGAGCTGGAAAACGCGGTGGAACGAGCGGTGGTGCTGCTGACCGGGGAATATATTTCCGAACGCGAGCTGCCGCTGGCGATTGCCAGTACGCCGATCCCGCTGGTCCAAAGTCAGGATATTCAGCCGCTGGTGGAAGTGGAAAAAGAGGTGATTCTGGCGGCGCTGGAGAAAACGGGCGGCAACAAAACCGAAGCCGCCCGTCAGTTAGGGATCACGCGTAAAACGCTATTGGCAAAACTGTCGCGTTAGTTCTGCTCGCGTTCGATAGCGCGCCAGCCGATATCTTTCCGGCAGAAGCAGTCGTCCCAGTGGATATCGGTCATTAAGGCATAAGCGCGTTTCTGCGCTTCTGCTACGGTATGACCCAGCGCGGTGGCGCACAGTACGCGCCCGCCACTGGTCACTACCTGCTCGTCATCTGCCAGTTTCGTGCCCGCGTGGAACACTTTGCCGTCAGCCACTTCTTCCAGCGGCAGGCCGTGGATCACATCGCCGGTGCGGTAATCGCCCGGATATCCACCCGCAGCCATCACCACGCCGAGAGAAGCACGTTCATCCCACTCTGACGTTTTCTCGTCCAGTTTGCCTTCACAGGCCGCCAGGCAGAGCTCAACCAGATCGGACTTCATGCGCAGCATAATCGGCTGGGTTTCCGGATCGCCAAAGCGGCAGTTAAATTCAATAACCTTCGGATTGCCCTGTTTGTCGATCATCAGGCCCGCATAGAGAAAACCGGTGTAGGTGTTGCCTTCCGCCGCCATGCCTTTCACGGTTGGCCAGATGATACGTTCCATGGTGCGCTGATGAACCTCATCGGTTACTACTGGCGCAGGGGAGTAAGCGCCCATCCCGCCGGTGTTTGGCCCGGTATCTTTATCGCCTACGCGTTTGTGATCCTGGCTGGTGGCCATCGGTAGCACATGCTCGCCGTCCACCATCACGATAAAGCTCGCTTCTTCGCCATCGAGGAACTCTTCGATAACGATGCGATGACCCGCGTCGCCAAAAGCGTTGCCTGCCAGCATATCGTGAACAGCCGCTTCAGCTTCTTCCTGCGTCATCGCCACGATAACGCCTTTCCCGGCAGCCAGACCGTCCGCTTTAATGACGATTGGCGCGCCTTTCTCACGCAGATACGCCAGCGCAGGTTCTACCTCGGTGAAGTTCTGGTATTCCGCCGTAGGGATTTTATGGCGGGCCAGGAAATCTTTGGTAAACGCTTTTGAGCCTTCCAGTTGCGCGGCACCTGCGGTTGGGCCGAAGATTTTCAGCCCGGCGGCGCGGAAGGTATCGACCACGCCTTTCACCAGCGGCGCTTCCGGGCCGACGATGGTTAGATCTACCTTTTCGTTTTGCGCGAAATCCAGCAGCGCCGGGATATCGGTCACGCCGATAGCGACGTTTTGCAGCGTGGGTTCCAGCGCAGTGCCTGCGTTACCCGGAGCAACAAAAACAGTCTCAACCAGCGGCGATTGGGCCGCTTTCCAGGCCAGCGCGTGCTCGCGCCCGCCGTTACCAATCACTAATACTTTCATCTGTCGCTCCATTAATGGCGGAAGTGGCGCATGTCGGTGAAGAGCATCGCAATACCGTGCTCGTCGGCGGCGGCAATCACTTCGTCATCACGGATAGAACCGCCAGGCTGGATTACGCAGGTCACGCCCGCAGCGGCGGCGGCATCAATACCGTCGCGGAACGGGAAGAACGCGTCAGAAGCCATCGAGGAACCTTTCACTTCCAGACCTTCATCGGCAGCTTTAATACCGGCGATTTTCGCGGAGTACACGCGGCTCATCTGGCCCGCGCCAATACCGATAGTCATATTGTTTTTGGCATAGACAATGGCGTTGGATTTCACGAACTTCGCTACTTTCCAGCAAAACAGCGCATCACGCAGTTCCTGTTCGGTCGGCTGGCGTTTGGTGACGACGCGCAGTTCTTCCGCGCCGACCATCCCCAGGTCACGATCCTGAACCAGCAAACCGCCGTTCACGCGTTTGAAATCAAGACCCGGAACACGCTCGCCCCACTGACCGCAGGTCAGGACGCGAACGTTCTGTTTGGCGGCGGTGATTTTCAGGGCTTCTTCGCTGGCGGACGGCGCAATAATCACTTCGACAAACTGACGAGAAATAATGGCCTGCGCGGTTTCCGCATCCAGCTCGCGGTTAAAGGCAATGATGCCGCCGAATGCGGAGGTCGGGTCGGTTTTGTACGCGCGATCGTAAGCATCAAGAAGGGAATTGCCGATAGCCACGCCGCAAGGGTTGGCGTGCTTCACAATCACACATGCCGGCTCGGCGAACTCTTTCACGCACTCCAGCGCCGCATCGGTATCGGCGATGTTGTTATAAGAGAGGGCCTTACCCTGAACCTGGGTTGCGGTGGCAACGGAGGCTTCTTTCACATTCTCTTCTATATAGAAGGCAGCCTGCTGGTGGCTGTTCTCGCCGTAGCGCATATCCTGCTTCTTAATGAAGTTCAGGTTCAGCGTGCGCGAGAAGCGACCGGCGGCTTCTTTGCTTTCGCCGTGGTAAGCCGGAACCATGCTGCCGAAATAGTTGGCAATCATGCTGTCGTAGGCGGCGGTGTGTTCGAAGGCTTTGATAGCGAGGTCGAAACGGGTTGCAAGCAGAAGCGATCCTTCGTTGGCATCCATCTCATTAATAATGGCGTCGTAGTCGCTGCTCTTCACCACGATTGCGACATCTTTATGGTTCTTGGCGGCGGAGCGCACCATGGTTGGGCCGCCGATATCGATGTTCTCAACCGCATCTTCCAGCGAGCAACCTTCACGGGCCACGGTCTGGGCGAACGGATACAGGTTAACAACCACCATATCGATAGGTTGGATCTGATGTTCTTCCATAATGGCATCGTCCTGGCCGCGACGGCCCAGAATGCCACCATGTACTTTCGGATGCAGGGTCTTCACGCGTCCATCCATCATCTCCGGGAAACCGGTGTAATCGGAAACTTCGGTTACCGGCAGACCTTTTTCTGCTAACAGACGGGCAGTGCCCCCTGTAGACAGCAGCTCCACACCGCGTGCGGAAAGTGCCTGGGCGAATTCGACGATACCGGCTTTGTCAGAAACACTGAGCAGAGCGCGGCGGACTGGACGACGTTGTTGCATGGTAAATCCCCTGGATTTGACTATTACAGAGAGCGTTAGCTGAATTTTTCGCGAAAAACTCAGCTAACGCCCCTTACGGGGCATCCTTGTTTTGCGGTGGCATTGTAACGAAAACGTTTGCGCAACGCTCGCGAATTTTTCTTTTTCATTTGAGCTATCCGGATTATTCGGTCACGATACCCTTTATAGAGAGAAAAAATTTGCCTGGCTGTGGATAACTCTGTGGTTAAGTGGGTATAAGGCGGGGTTTTGCTGTGTATTTCAGCAGTCGGTAAAATTACCGCATATTTAGGGTTGCAGCCTCACGAGAACTCCCTATAATGCGCTCCCACTGACACGGCAGATGTGAATCACTTCACACAAACAGCCTCTTCGGTTGAAGAGAAAAATCCTGAAAATCAGGGTTGACTCTGAAAGAGGAAAGCGTAATATACGCCACCTCGCAACGGTGAGCTTCACGCCGCGTTGCACTGCTCTTTAACAATTTATCAGACAATCTGTGTGGGCACTCAATGATACGGATTCTTAACGTCGCAAGACGATAAATGAATACCAAGTCT
>NZ_JBSPEI010000027.1:0-28450 GCF_055796175.1 Pseudocitrobacter sp. 2023LY-00077
CTTTACCTGCCACGGATCGGACAGGTTGAGAATATGAGCGTAGAGGGACTTTTCGTCCATGGCGGTGACCTCTGGCGATTAAATACACCATTATCATGCCTTCAGCCACCACAACAAGGGAAGACCCTTATGCATACAGCTTACCGGGCGGGAAGGTAATGTCAATCCTCTGCCCGGTGCTGTGGAGATGCATAACCGTGTCCTTACGCGCGCTGATCCGTCAGCCAACTTTTAAACACGTCCGTGCGCAATGTTTGCATGAAATCGATGTTGCCCGAACAACCCAATTTTTTAATAAGATTGGTACGCATCTGATAAACCGTCTTAATATGGACGTTAAGATTTTCCGCCATTTCGATAATCTTCTTGCCGTCAGACATCTGATCGAGCAGGGTGGTTTCTCGTGCAGAGAGCTTAACTTTTTGCTCAATATGGCAGTGGTCTTCATTCTTTTTACGCAAGCTTGTCAGGAATTTCACAATTTCTTCGGCCGATGTCTTTGATGAAATATGGTTTACGGAAAAAGAATCGAGGAAATTATATCGCTGACCATCGCTCAGCAAAATAAACCGATGCGTGCGCAGATCGTAATTATGTCGTGCTACATTGGCATACTGACTTGCGGAAAAAATCACGTAGCGAATATTTTGGCGATCTAATCTGACGTCTTTAAGTACTTCACGCAAACCATATTCAAGGAAATTGTCATCCAGCCAGAGATCGACCAATTCCAGTTTAACAGGGCACGCTTCACCGTTCATAATGACTCCACATTAAAAAAGAATTGTTTAAACAAAGCACATCATCAGCTCATGATTCAGATATCATCGAGCGTATGATCCACCACAATTTCCAGCGTCTTACGGATGACGTCGGCAGAAACCACGTTATCCGTGCATTCGAGAGATTGAATCAGCGTAGCGATAATGTTTTTGTTGTTGATGGTTTCCCCAGCAGCCATCAGATGGCGAACCGCGCCACCGAGGATTTCTGCTTCATCAGCTAACATATCACCGGCCTTAAGGAAGTGTTCGGACAATGCTTTATTCTGAATAGATTGGTAGAAATCATATTGCTGTAACATAGCGGTTCTCATCTGTTGGTTGCGTGAGTGTTTGTCATTGAAAATGTTTCAATGAATATTCTTGTTTATTTCATTCATCGAAAGTTCCTTTCTACCGTCTGTGCGGTGTTTAACGCCTCTGTGGCCAGCGGAATCCGCTTCTTTCGATTCTCTATATTTCTGAATATCGCTAATGGCAGATTGCAATGCCGTTAGACGTTCGGTATCTATTTCTCGTCGTCGCATCGTATTCAGCTCATTTAACAATGCCTGAGAATTAACCGGCTTTTTATTTATAATGAGCGTAAGGGTAGCCTCACCAATTAAAGTGTCTGTAAGTTTTTTATTACTACTATTCATAACAACTGTCTCTTACTGCCGTGCAGCTCAAAAGAGGGTGACAGCATTAAGTTGTCTCAGGCTGAATATTTATCGGAATTCCGCGCTGAGCAAAAATCTCCCTTATGAATTACGGTTTTCAAACAACAAACCAATCAGTGTGTTGTAGTGCTTCTCTTCTTCCATGCCAGAAGCGTTTTCCAGGCGGTTAAGCAATTTTGTACACAAAGACTTACGATTCAGGTTTTTGCCCGCGCTGAGGATTTCGACCACGATCTGCCCCAGAGTTTCCTGTTGAGTAGGAAGGGCAGCTTTACCGAAGTAGCTGGAAATGGCACTGGCTGAATCCACGGTGTATTGACGGTTCTGCTGCATGTGTCGCTCCTGTTAATGACGTTATCGTGTATCGATTTGCGTTAACAAACTCATAAAAATTGTACATAAATACTGTACAAGTGATGCATTAATTTTTAGCAATAAATGCTATTCGTTATATATCAGTTAGTTAAATGTTATACACGACTAGCGCACCAGGAATTATCTGTACAAGAGACAACGGCGTACTTACCTTGAAAAAGGAACACGGCAGAAGTGTTGGTTTTAATCGGAAGTAATGTTAAATCAATGTATTAAATCGAAAGCTATTTCATCGCGTATCTGCTAATGTTGAGAAAAATTCCTTTTCCGGAACCGCTATGCTTACCACGATTATTTACCGCAGCCATTTGTGTCACGACGTCCCAGTTAAAGCGCTGGAGGGTATGGTAGCAGCAGCCAACATTAAAAATGCTGAGGCAAATGTCACAGGGATACTCCTTTTTAATGGCACGCATTTCTTCCAGTTACTGGAGGGGCCGGATGAGCAAGTCCGCCGAATTTATCAGGATATTGCGCAGGACCCACGCCACTATAATCTGGTAGAACTTCTTTGCGATCATGGGCCTACGCGGCGGTTTGGTAACGTAGGCATGGAGCTCTTTGACCTGCGTGAACATGCTCGTGAAGAGGTTCTACAAACGGTGCTGGATAAAGGCACATCGCCGTATCAACTCACTTACAACGATCGCGCGCTGCAGTTCTTTCGCACGTTTGTTGAATCGACAGAGAAGGGCAACTATTTTGAAATTCCTCCCGCGGATGCCTGGGATTTCGTGGTAACAGAGGTTAGTGATGATTTAGGTCCTTATAAAGCCTCTTCCGCAGCCCACTACACACTGGCGTTACAGCCGATCATTGACCCGCTTGCCCAGGATATTATTGCCCTTGAGGCGCTGATTTTTACCCCACAAGGGGAAATGACAGATGCCTACTTCACCGGTTTGCAGGGTGATGAAATCTATGAAGTGGATCTCGCCAGCAAGAAGGTTGCCTTCGAAATGGTACGCGAGCGCGATCTGCGTGGGCAGATTGTTTCGGTCAATCTGTTACCGATGACCCTGGTGAAAATCCCGGGTGCGGTAGATTATCTGCTTCATGAGATTAAAATTAACGGACTCGTGCCGGAACAGGTTGTGGTGGAATTTACCGAGCACGAGGTCGTCTCAGGCATAGAAGAGTTTACCGCTGCGGTAAGAGTGCTGAAGTCTGCGGGAATTAGTGTCGCTATCGATAACTTTGGCGCGGGGTTCGCCGGTCTTCAACTGCTGGCACAGTTCCAGCCGGACCGTATAAAGATCAATGCCGAATTGATTCGCGATGTTCACAAAAGTGGGCCGCGCCAGGCGATTGTTCAGGCGATTATCAACTGCTGTCGGTCACTTGAAATCGTGGTTTCGGCGCTGGGCGTGGAGAAACCGGAAGAGTGGATGTGGCTCGAGTCTGCGGGTATTTCTCATTTCCAGGGCGACCTGTTTGCCAAACCCTATTTGCAAGGCGCTCCGGCAATTGCCTGGCCTGAGAAGAAAGGTTTTTTGTAAGGCTGTACAACTTTCCCTTTTCGTTCTTACCCTTTTGCCTCGCAGAAGGGTAAGCCTCACCTGATTTCCCGTCTTTCCTCTTGATAAATCACCTCTTTTATTGTTTGTTTAATAAAAGTTAACGACTTTCATACTCATCCCTGTCAAAAAGGCTGTACAATAAACGGTAAGTTATACAGACGGTACAGAACATTACCCAGGGATGTAATGGTTGAGTTGCGAGGCGTTATGGCTTTTTACAGTATCGGCGACGTGGCCGAAAGATGCGGAATTAACCCGGTAACACTGCGAGCATGGCAGCGTCGTTACGGGTTACTTAAACCCCAGCGCAGTGAAGGGGGGCATCGCCAGTTTGATGAAGAGGACATTCAGCGCGTGGAAGAAATCAAGCGCTGGATTAAAAGCGGCGTTCCAGTCGGGAAGGTGAAAGCGCTTCTCGAAGAAAGCCGTACCATGACGCATGACGACTGGACCTATCTTCAGGAAGAGATGATGTCCGTATTGCGCTACGCTAATCCGTCCAAACTGCGCGCAAAAATTGTCGCCGCCGGGCGTGAGCATCCGGTTGATGCGTTGATTGATCACGTTTACGGGCCCGTTCGCCAGCGTCTCAGTCTTGATCACAATACTGCACGTATTATGTGCAGCATGTTAGATGGTGTACTGATTGAATATGTCGCCTCCACGCTGACAGAACGTCGACGTAAAGCAGGGAAAGAGGCGTTGCTGATCGGTTGGGAAATTGATGACCGTGTACGACTCTGGCTGGAAGCATGGCGACTTTCTCAGTCTGGCTGGCATATTTCCGTTTTGGCAGAGCCGCTTGAATCACCACGTCCTGAGCTTTTCCCTGGACAAACGTTATTCGTCTGGACAGGCCTTACACCGACCAGACGGCAGCAAGAACTGTTACAGCACTGGAATGAGCAAGGTTACGCCATAACGTTTCACCAGCCCTGATGGACCGCACTGCGGTCTTTTTATTTTTTTAGCAATTAGTGCTATATGCGTGTTATTTTTTATCTGCATTAATCTCATCTCCGGTTGTAATATTCTTACCCGCCACTGATTTAATCATTACGCTATAAATATTTAATTAAGATTTACGCCATTTTAAATTTTCAGTCTCTTATTCTGATATTTTTCCGCGAGTTGACAGCTTTTTTCTGCCAGATGACACTCAATATAGACTGTTTATAAATCAATAAGTTCTTACCTCTTACTATTCATCTCTTTCGTGGCTGTATTGTTTGTATATGGAGCGTTTATATGAACAGAATTTATCGCGTGATATGGAATAGCACTCTGCGTGTCTTTCAGGTCTGCTCGGAATTAACCCGCCGGGTAGGCAAAACATCGACGGTTAATCTACGTAAATCTCCAGCCGTGACCACAAAAATCAGCACCCTGGCGCTGAGCGTGTTGCTGGCGCTAGCCGGTACCGCGTCGGCTGCTCCGCTGACGGTTGATAATGGCCAGAGTGTGACTATCGATACTGCTGGTGCTTATGATTACTATCAGATCGGGTGGAATGGCACTGGAGAGCTTAATATTTTGACTGGCGGTGATCTTTCCTTAACCACTATTACAACCAGCGTCGTTGGCGGTAATGTGGGGGCTGAGGGTACCGTAAATGTTTTGGGTGGCATCTGGCGATTGTATGATGCTGGAAATAGAGCCTGGCCTTTAAATATCGGTCAATCAGGAAAAGGTACGCTTAATATCAGCAAGGCGGGTCACGTTGATGGGGGCTATTTAAGGGTAGGTTCTCTGGTTGGCGGCGTTGGGACGATTAATATTGAAGGAGAGGGCTCGGTTCTCACTACGGAGCTATTCGAAGTAGGAAGCTACGGTACGGGCTCATTAAATATTACGGATAAGGGTTACGTCAATAGTGTACAAGTTGCCATTGTAGGCTACCAGGCGGGCAGTAATGGCCAGGTTGTTGTCGAAAAAGGGGGCCAGTGGGAGATGCTAAATAATAATCTCTCAGTTGACTTCCAAATCGGCAATCAAGGGACCGGTGAAACGACTATTCGTGAGGGTGGCATAGTTACGGCTGGAGATACTTATCTCGGTGGCAATCCTACCGGTATCGGAACCCTAAATGTACAGGATCCAGATTCTGCAATCACGCTCAGCAGACTCTATAACGGATATTACGGTAACGGCACGATCAATATTTCCAATAGCGGCCTGTTAAATAACGGATATTTTGCATTACTTGGTGTTACTACCGGTTCCCGCGGCGTCGTCAATGTGACTGATAAGGGGCATTGGAATTTCCTCGGTTCTGGCGAAGCCTTCCGCTATATCTACGTCGGTGATGCTGGCGACGGTGAACTTAATGTCTCGAGTGGAGGTAAGGTTGATTCAGGTATTATCACGGCCGGGATGCAAGAGACAGGAACAGGCAGCATTAGCGTCAAGGATAAAAACTCCGTTATTACTAACCTCGGGACCAATGTCGGTTATGGCGGCTACGGGGAAATGGATATCAGTAATGATGGGCTTGTTGTCAGCAATGGTGGTAGCTCACTTGGCTATGGAGAAACCGGGGTCGGGAATGTCAGCATCACAACGGGGGGCTTGTGGCAGGTCAATAAGACTGTCTATACCAACATTGGCGTTAGTGGCGTCGGAAATCTCGATATTAGCGATGGCGGTAAGTTTGTATCGGAAAATATTGCTGTTTTGGGTGATAAAGCAAGTGGTACCGGCACGCTGAATCTGATGGATGAGGCCTCGTCCTTTAAGAGTGTGGGTCTTATTGTAGGTAATTCTGGTAATGGCAATGTAAACGTCAGTAATGGTGCAACACTGACGTCTTCTGGATATGGTTTTATTGGTTCAAATACCACAGGTAAAGGGCTCGTCAATATTTCAACGGGAAGCCTTTGGAATATCCTCAACGAGGCAGGTAATGGCCAATTGCTGCATGTCGGTGTCTCAGGAACCGGGGAACTGAATATTACCTCCGGCGGCGAGGTTAAGACCCGTGATACACAGATTGGCTCCAATGAAACAGGTAAAGGAAACGTCCTTGTTGATGGCCAAAACTCCCTTCTTGACACCCTGAATATGCTGGTAGGCGCGACTGGGGAGGGAACATTAACGCTTACGAATGACGGCACCCTAAATGTCGCTGGGGGAGAAATTTACTTAGGTGTCTTTGAACCTGCCGTAGGGACGCTCAATATTGGCGCGGCTCACGGTGAGGCAGCGGCAGATGCCGGGTATATCACTAATGCGACGAAAGTAGAGCTTGGACTGGGTGAAGGGGTCTTCGTCTTTAATCATACGAATAATAGTGATGCCGGCTACCAGGTCGATATGCCGATTACGGGTGATGATAAAGACGGAAAAGTGATACATGACGCAGGCCATACCGTGTTTAATGCGGGAAATACCTACAGCGGTAAAACGCTGGTAAACGGCGGTCTTCTGACGGTTGCATCTCATACGACTGACGGTATAACCGGCTTGGGGGCGAGTGAGGTGACTATTGCCAGCCCGGGTACGCTCGACATTCTCGCATCGACGAACAGCGCCGGAGATTACACGCTGACCAATGCGCTCAAAGGTGATGGTTTGTTGCGAGTGCAGCTGTCATCTTCCGACAGCATGTTTGGCTTTACCCATGCGACAGGAACTGAATTCGCCGGTGTTGCGCAAGTGAAAGACAGTACTTTCACTCTGGAAAGTGACAACACGGCGGCGCTTACCCACGCGATGTTGCAGTCTGACAGTGAAAATACCACATCGGTTAAAACGGGAGAGCAATCCATTGCAGGGCTGGCTATGAACGGCGGCACGCTCGTTTTCGATACGGATATTCCTGCCGCGACACTGGCAGAGGGCTATATCAGCGTCGATACGCTGGTGGCCGGCGCGGGTGATTATACCTGGAAGGATCGTACTTATCAGGTAAACGGAACGGGCGATGTGCTTATCGACGTACCTAACCCATGGAACGATCCGATGGCTAATAATCCGCTGACAACCCTCAATTTGCTGGAACAGGATGATAGCCATGTCGGCGTGCAACTGGTAAAAGCGCAGACCATTATTGGGTCCGGTGGCTCATTAACGTTACGTGATTTGCAGGGCGATGAGGTGGCGGCGGACAAAACGTTACATATTGCGCAAAACGGTACGGTGGTAGCCGATGGTAAATATGGTTTCCGCCTTACAACCGCACCTGGTGACGGCTTGTACGTGAACTATGGCCTGAAGGCGCTGAACATCTATGGTGGGCAGACGCTGACGTTAGCCGAACACGGCGGCGCCTATGGTTCAACGGCTGACATGTCGGCAAAAATCGGTGGTGGAGGGGATCTGGCGATCAATACGGTTCGACAGGTTTCACTTTCCAATGGTCAGAACGACTATCAGGGTGCCACATTTGTTCAGATGGGGACACTGCGTACCGACGCGGATGGCGTGCTGGGCAATACGCGCGAGCTCAACATCAGTAATGCGGCCATCGTTGATCTTAACGGATCGTCGCAGACGGTGGGAACATTCACCGGGCAGATGGGCTCGACCGTGCTGTTTAAAGACGGTTCTCTGACAGTGAATAACGGCGGGATGAGTCAGGGTGAACTGGCTGGTGGCGGAAACCTGAATGTAACAGGAGGAACGCTGGCCATTGAAGGGGTGAATGCGCGCTACAACGCCCTAACCAGCATTAGCCCGAATGCGGAAGTCAGCCTCGATAATGCGCAGGGATTGGGCAGTGGAAATATTGCCAATGACGGGCTGTTAACGCTGAAAAGTGTGATCGGCGAACTGCGTAACAGCATGAGCGGCAAGGGCGTCATGAGCGCAACCGCCGAAACTGACGTTGAACTGGATGGCGATAATAGCCGCTTTGCGGGGCAATTCAACATCGACGCAGGCAGCGCGTTGAGCGTCAATGAGCAGAAAAACCTGGGCGATGCTTCCGTTATCAATAACGGTCTGCTCACTATCGCCACCGAACGTGGCTGGGCGATGACGCACAGCATTACCGGCAGCGGTGATGTGACAAAACTGGGCACCGGGATCTTAACTCTCAACAACGATTCTGCAGCGTATCAGGGTACGACGGATATCGTGGGGGGTGAAATTGCTTTCGGTTCCGGCTCTGCCATTGATATGGCAAGCCAGCATATCAATATCCATAACAGCGGTGTCATGTCGGGAAATGTCACCACCGCAGGGGATGTGAACGTTATGTCCGGGGGGACACTGCGCGTCGCGAAAACCACTATCGGCGGCAACCTGGATAATGGCGGCACGGTTCAAATGAACAGCGAAGGAGGAAAGCCGGGCAATATACTGACCGTTAACGGCAACTATACCGGCAACAATGGCCTGATGACATTCAACACGACGCTGGGTGGCGATAATTCCCCCACGGATAAGATGAACGTGAAAGGCGATACTCAGGGCAATACGCGTGTTCGGGTTGATAACATTGGCGGCGTTGGCGCACAAACGGTAAACGGTATTGAACTCGTTGAAGTTGACGGTAATTCTGCGGGTAACTTCGCGCTGACCACAGGAACTGT
Organism: Pseudocitrobacter sp. 2023LY-00077; assembly: GCF_055796175.1. Classification (NCBI taxonomy): domain Bacteria; kingdom Pseudomonadati; phylum Pseudomonadota; class Gammaproteobacteria; order Enterobacterales; family Enterobacteriaceae; genus Pseudocitrobacter; species Pseudocitrobacter sp. 2023LY-00077. The sequence goes on from NZ_JBSPEI010000027.1 coordinate 8,874, forward strand.
AGAAGCAGGGGCTTACGTCTACACGCTGGCTAAAGGGAAGGGTAATGACGCGAAAAACTGGTATCTGACCAGTAAATGGGACGGCGTGACGCCACCGGATACTCCCGACCCCATTGATAATCCACCTGTTGTGGATCCGGAAGGACCATCAGTGGTTCGCCCGGAAGCCGGGAGCTATATTAGCAACATTGCCGCAGCAAATACGCTGTTCAGCCATCGCTTGCACGATCGTCTGGGTGAACCGCAGTATACCGATTCCCTGAGATCTCAGGATTCGGCAACCAGTATGTGGATGCGTCATGTCGGGGGGCATGAACGTTCCAGCGCCGGAGACGGCCAGTTAAAAACTCAGGCTAACCGCTATGTATTGCAGTTAGGCGGCGATTTGGCGCAGTGGAGCAGCAATGCGCAGGATCGCTGGCATCTCGGCGTCATGGCAGGCTATGCCAATCAGCACAGTAATACGCAAAGTAATCGTGTGGGTTATAAATCGGATGGGCGCATCAGTGGTTACAGCGCTGGGCTGTACGCGACCTGGTATCAGAACGATGCGGATAAGACCGGTGCTTATGTTGACAGCTGGGCCCTGTATAACTGGTTTGATAACAGTGTAAGTTCCGATAATCGTTCAGATGATGACTATCACTCTCGCGGCGTGACGGCATCTATTGAGGGGGGATATACCTTTGAGGCGGGAACGTTTAGTGGAAGCGAAGGGACGCTCAACACCTGGTACATTCAACCTCAGGCGCAAATCACCTGGATGGGTGTGAAAGATTCTGACCATACCCGGAACGACGGCACGCGCATTGAAACGGAAGGCGACGGAAACGTACAAACGCGACTTGGGGTGAAAACCTACCTGAACAGTCATCACCAGCGTGACGATGGCAAACAGCGTGAGTTCCAGCCTTACATTGAAGCGAACTGGATCTATAACAGCAAAGTCTACGCCGTGAAGATGGATGGGCAAACCGTAAGCCGCGATGGCGCGCGTAATCTGGGTGAAGTGCGTACCGGGGTTGAGGCGAAAATGAATAATAACCTCAGCCTGTGGGGGAATGTCGGTGTGCAATTAGGTGATAAAGGTTATAGCGATACGCAAGGCATGCTGGGTGTGAAATACAGCTGGTAACCCTAACAAGCCGCATGTCGTTAACGGCATGCGGCTTTAATATCTTGTTAAGCATTCCCTAATATTATGTTTTATGTGCCGAGTGTAGAAAACTCTGAATTATGTCCTCATCGCAGCGTAACTGGATGATTTAGAGTGCATTCTCGGCAGAGTCAGCTATGCTTAGTCATGTGCTATGAAGATGATAATAGGGAGTTAATATGGGATTCTGGAGAATCGTTATTACGATCATTTTGCCGCCGTTGGGTGTGTTAATTGGTAAAGGCTTCGGCTGGGCATTTATATTAAATATTATCCTCACGCTTCTTGGGTATATTCCGGGGTTAATTCACGCATTTTGGGTTCAAACTAAAGATTAACCTCAAACGGCGCATCAGCGCCGTTTTTTAATTCTTCTCTTCTATCCGCGATCGCGGATATCACCGCAATTATCCCGTGTAGCGGATAAAATGAGTTTACAGATTGACTTTATCCCCAAGAAGGGATAAAAATCTAAATATCCCTTTGCGCGGATAACTTTCCTGTGGACAAATGACATGATGAGCTTCCCGATGATCTACAGCCCAACACAATTAGCGAATGCAATGAAACTGGTTCGTCAGCAAAATGGCTGGACGCAGAGCGAGCTGGCGAAAAAAATCGGCATAAAGCAGGCAACCATTTCCAATTTCGAAAATAACCCTGACAACGCCACATTGACGACATTTTTTAAGATTTTACAGTCACTTGAACTCTCAATGACGCTATGCGAAACAAAAGACGCGGCGCCAGAATCTACTGACCAACAGGATCTGGAGTGGTAATGCCTAAACTCATAACGTGGATGAACAATCAACGGGTCGGTGAGTTGACGAAACTGGCCAACGGTGCGCATACGTTTAAGTATGCGCCGGAGTGGTTAGGCAATCGTTATGCCAGGCCATTGTCACTTTCGCTACCGTTGCAGGTGGGGAATATCACCTCGGATGCGGTATTTAATTTTTTCGATAACTTGTTACCTGATAGCCCGATCGTGCGCGACAGGATTGTTAAACGTTATCGCGCAAAATCAAAGCAACCTTTTGATTTATTGTCAGAAGTTGGCCGAGACAGCGTGGGCGCCGTGACGTTATTACCGGCGGATGAAGCGGTGACAAATCCGGTTATGACATGGGAAAAATTAAGTGAGGCAAAGCTTGAAGAGGTGTTGTCGGCTTATAAATCAGATATCCCGTTGGGCATGATTAACGAAGAAAATGACTTTCGTATCTCCGTCGCAGGCGCGCAGGAAAAAACCGCGCTGCTCAGAATGGGCGCTGACTGGTGTATTCCGAAGGGAATAACGCCGACGACGCACATTATCAAATTGCCGATTGGCGAAATCAGACAGCCCAATGCGACGCTCAATCTTAGCCAAAGCGTTGATAATGAATATTTTTGTCTACTGCTGGCGAAACAAGTTGGGTTGAATGTTCCCAGCGCCGAAATCATAAAAGCGGGAAGGGTGCGTGCGTTAGCGGTCGAGCGCTTTGACAGACGCTGGAATGCTGAACGGTCAGTTTTACTCCGCTTGCCGCAGGAAGATATGTGCCAGACATTCGGTTTACCGTCATCAGTCAAATACGAATCTGACGGCGGTCCAGGTATCGCGCAAATCATGGCTTTTTTGATGGGGTCCAGCGAGGCGCTGAAAGATCGCCATGATTTTATGAAGTTTCAGGTGTTCCAGTGGTTGATTGGCGCAACGGATGGCCATGCAAAAAACTTCTCCGTTTTTATTCAGGCTGGCGGCAGTTATCGGCTAACGCCATTTTACGACATCATTTCGGCATTTCCGGTTCTTGGCGGTACGGGAATACATATCAGCGATTTGAAACTGGCCATGGGGCTTAATGCATCCAAAGGCAGAAAAACGGCAATCGATAAAATTCATCCGCGACATTTTTTGGCGACAGCAAAAGCGCTGAAATTCCCGGAAGTACAGATGCGTGAAATTCTGTATGAGTTTGCAGAGCAGATACCCGCAGCACTGGATAGCGTGACGGCTGCATTACCGACAGATTTTCCGGAGAACGTGGCGATGGCAATCCAGACCAATGTGCTTAGGTTGTATGGGCGGTTAAGCCGGGAAATAGAGGAATGAACGGAATGTTGAAGGTGGCCTGAAAACCTTTCATGCTGTGTTAGGCATTGATACAGGGTGCTTTATCTGGGGAGCTTTGGTGCCCTTTGGGGAGTAAACTCTTCGATAGCACTAGTCGTTATCAAGCTCGTATTCACCGGGATTTGCTCAATGCTCCAGCTACCATGACAAATATTTAGTATCAAGTGCCAACGCTCTGGAATTAAATAATACTAAATCATGGTTTGCCGACTAATAAATAAACAAAGGAATGAATGATGTTTAACAAAAAGCTGTAAATAATTATGTTGTAACAAGTGGTGTGAATCGAGGTAACTCATTATTCGACATTAAAATTATAATGTAATAAGAATTGTTAATGACAAGCTTTAAAGAAAATAAATACCTCCTCAACTACAATGCATTGGAGTGAATATGAATATATCTTTTCTAAAAGAATATATTTACATTAAAAATACGGCCCGTAATGTGGTCTTGGTTAACGTGCTAATTATTTTGAGTGGTTGTAGTTCCATTCCTGATGTAACTGCCAGATATTATCAGACACAAACACAATACACTATTAAAGCAACCAGAACAGTTTCCTGCGATGATAATAATACAGTTCATTCAATTTTAACAGTGAGTCCAATTGCCGAATATTTTGCTGATTTAAATAGCCAGAAAGAGATAAAACTCTCAAATTTAAATGGAGTTTTTACCGATTCTGACATTGAATTTCAATTATATGATGATGGACGATTAAAATCTATCAACGGAACACAGACAGGACAAGGAGATAAAATTATCAAAGCGGCTGCAACCGTAGCAGCAACACTTGGAGCGTTTTCTACAAATGAGCCTCACCTGCAACCACAAGGGAAATGTGCCTTTATTAAAAAAATAGGTGGAGGGAAACCTATAACATTAGCATATGAAAAAATTGTAGACTTCATGTCTCCAACTAATGAAGAAATAGAGCCTGATGCTACAAGTCTACCTAATGCACGTCGGCTTTCTGTTCAGGTTCCACCTCTTTGTGTCAGAACCAGGAGAATGGGAGGGACAGCTAAACCTCCTGTAGGCTATCTGGAGAAAAAAGGAGACGTGGTAATTACCGCTCGTCAACCTGCAATTTATGATGTCATTATTGGTCTTAAAAAAGGAGAGTCTTGTGATGAAGAATTATGGCATGGGAAAGCAACAGTAAGCCAGATGGGGTTGGAGTATCAATTGCCGATTCCAAAGGCTGTCCTTTTTGGAACGCAAACACTTGAAGCAACATTTGCTGATTCCGGGGCATTACAAAAGCTCCAGTATGGAAATAACTCTGGCTCCTCAGAGGCTCTGGGTGCGGCTAATACGGTTATTATCGTTGCACAAGGTGAGTCAAAATCAGAATAGGTAAACATTGTTAGAGCCGATACCATCCTGAATAAAAGAACGACGACTCTAACATTGTACCGCCACCCAGAGAGTAAAAAATAAATTATTAACAGTTAGAGAATATTGCCAATGAAATATTACACATGCCTTCTGATTCAGATTTGTATATTCACCCCATATATAACATACGCTAATTTAACTTCAAAGCCACCAGTCATAAAATTTGGTTTAACAAATGAAATTGAAAAGCACTTTAATCCGTTTATTCTTAATGGTGTACCGTCTGACTATAAAAATGTTGCAATGATTTTAAGTAATGGGCTAGTTACTTGCACAGCCACACTCATTGGATATGAAACACTCGTAACTGCTGCGCATTGTATAAATAAGGAATTAATTAATAATGGGAAGATGGCGGTTGCCTTCGGTAAGCAATATACATCGGATGTTCCAACATATACTATTGTTGATGTCCATTATCCACCCAGTCGATTTTCAATGAAAAATGAAACTATGAACGATGATATCGCAGTTATTTATTTGAAAGAAAAAGTTATTCTTAGAAATGTAATTCCGGCTACATTGCACGCTGGTATACCTGATTGGGGAAGTATTAAAAATAAAGGAATTAATCTTAACTTTGTGGGGTATGGGTACAGTTCAGTAACAACACAAGATGTTGGTACTCAGCGCGAACGTAAATGGAAAATTTCAGACTATGATGAATATACTATATCGTTTTCAAGAATAAATAGCGGGCAGGGTGGTAGTACATGTCATGGTGACTCAGGAGGCCCTGCCTTCATTGAAACTACCGGACAAACACTTCTTGCAGGAATCATTTCCGGTGGAGATGACACTCTATGTTCATGGGGACACAATGTCCGGGTAGATAAATACTATAATTGGCTAATAACAAATATTTTATAATAGTGAGAGTTTTAAACCCCTATTTGTGGACTCAGATTTCACAAACAGGAGGTGCATGAGGCGACTGGTGGCATCGTCAACATAGACCAAAGCAGTACAGGGTCGACCCCGGTTTTCAAACCAATGGTGGTCGCGGACATCAATTTGTATCAGCTCGCCAGTACAAGGCCGCCGGTGACGAGGTTGATGAATTTTCGGTGCGCGTTGTCTGCGGGGGATCCAGAGTCCGGTTTTTATCATGAGGCGTCGGATGGTTTCCTTGCCAAGAATCAGACCGTGAACTTCCTCCAGCTTTTCCCGCGCCAGCGTGGGGCCAAAATCACATAATGCTCTCGGATTATACTGAGTGCCTGATCTGTGAGTGACCTTGGCAACAGACGGTTGTCAGTGCGGCCACGACTCTGGTTGTTCATGCCAAGCGGCCCAGACTGGCGATAACGCTTGAGCAACCAGCTGCAATGACGCGGCGTGATACCGAGCATTTCGGCTGCCTGGCCAGGGCGCAAATTGCGATCAATGACATCCTGAAGGATTTTGAGGCGGTTGATTTCTTTCACAGTGAACATCCCGGCGTCATGTATAGCCATAGAAACGCCTCATCAGGAAAAAGCGAGTCGTTGTCTAGACATATACAATGAGCCACAAATAGACATTAGCATTTAGCCTCTACAACATTGGTGCGCATAATGTATTGAACATGTTAAATGGCTGCACGAAGTGCGGACATTTAGCCTTCTGCACGCAACCATCAGGCGGTTACGAATAATTCTGGAATTACAGATACGCCCTCTACGTGATTAAATGGATGCAACAATACACCCTTCATTTTGTGGATATTTTATAGCATTCTCACCAGCTTACAGCAATGCAATCTACGCAAGGATTTCTGCTTTCCCATTGAAGTTTGAGCCAGTTCAGGTAGCGAACAAAAGTCAGTGCATCACCATCAGTCATATAGGTGTTTCGTTGAATTTTGCAGGTAATCGGATAGAATGTAACCGTACCATAGGGCGTTTCTGATATTATTATCCTCATGTTTCCATTAAACGTTACCTCATAATTAATTTTGTTTTTATTAAGAATGTCTTCGGTATCAAAAATAATATCATCCCGAACTTTATTTATTGCATGATAATTCTTGCCAGATATTTTCATCGCTGAGCGTCTTAACCCGGCTTCTTTTGCATTCTCAGCTATAGTAATGAAGCAAACAGTCTCAGGGGAGTAAATTCTTCGATGAGAATAGTCTTTATCCAACTCATATTCTCCGGGATTTATTTTCCATCGGGTATAGCCATGAAGTTTTGGAAGGTCATCGCAGAAATACTGAAAGTTATGCCATCTTTCACAAACAGTCACACCTTTATATCCTTTAAAATATTGTTTCCCTTTAACTGTCATGTAGCACCTTGCCAGCATGTTATGCCATAGAATGAATGACCTTGTTCTCTGGTGACTTCTGGCATTTTCAATAGTGGAGTGTCTTCCATTTCCAATATATCCCACATCATAATAACGCGGCCTCATCAATAATGTTATTCGTTCCTCTTCTGAGGACGGAAAGGCATCATCTGAAACTGCACCCGATTTAATATGCGTACCATAAGCCTCCTTAACTATGCCACTATCCTTAAATTCCACAACATAATATCCACGCCTTGATTTGTCTTCCGAACGACCAAGAATGGAGCATTCACCATTATGCTTCGTGGTAAATACAGCGCCTGGAAACAAAGTGTTATGGCTGTAGTTCTGATGATATTTCTTATTTCGAAAGTAAGTCATCTGACATTTCCTGGGTGACGAATGAAAAGGGGAAAAAGAATCGGGTCGGGTCCTACTTTTCCCTTTACCTTCTGTCAGGCCAGCACTCCGGGTGGAGGTCAGGAATTAAATTAAAGAATCCATTCAAAAAATAAAAATTAAAAATAATACAGACAATGCAATGTGACAGGTATCGTAGCACTCTACCAGTGCCGCTCTGCGACTGTCACTGAGTGGGCGTGGCATTCATGCCTTATCATGCACCAGTGCGCTCAGAATGCGCTACAGGCACTGTAAATACGGGTCAGGGCAGGGTGTGCTGGGCCTGTCTGATGGCAGGATTCCGGCATATACGGCGCTGTTCATTTATACAGTTAAATGAAATTGGTATAAATTGTGACCAGAGGTTGCGTGGGGGCGATTATGGGCTGTTTTAGGGCTAAAGCATGGTTTTGTACTGGCTGTAGCCCTTTAATGGCTCGTGATGCGTTATATGAATCAGATTATGCTGATGTGCTGCGCCGGAATTACCCGATAGGGTGGAGAGATAAAAAAATAAATATAATATATTTACAGATTTAAATATCCGTGATAGCATCGCCGCAAGGTTTGCCGGGGTTAATGTTTTATATATACCTATTATTACTCTATTATCTTAATCGGTATTCCGTGGTTACTTAGTCTCTTACCTTAGTGTTTTAATATTAGTCCAATATTGAGCCCTCCGCAGGAGAGCCATACGGCTTGAGTTAACAAAGAATCAGAATTAAGAAATAAGAATCCCCACAAAAGTGAAGACTCCTATCAGTAATAAAAATCAGAAACTTATCTTATGAGTAGTGTTTTTAAAAACTAAAATCAATAGGTGTATTTCTAAACACTTTGTACTGACTATCATTCATTGCACTGAGCTTGATTTTTTGGGTTCTCTTTAAAACATAAGAGCATGCATCATTATCACCGGACTCTACTTTTGTTGACAACACATTACCACTTTGAGAGAACCATACTTTAATAGAGCACTTTTGTCCTGTTAAGTCAGGTGCGCCACTCCTGATTTGGCCAAATGCATTACGAATTTCCATGCTATAATTTTGTATTTCTTGCCTTTCCTTTATTTCTTTTTGTGATAAAGGTTTCGCTATTGCTGGTTTGCTTTCACTATTTGCTCTGGATTTTTCATTAACCTCTGAATCTACTTTTCCTTTGCTTGATGATAAATCACCAAGTAGGTCATCTACGCCACTTACATTTTTATGAGCAGATAATTTTGGATAGCTGGAGCCAATATTGTACGCCTGAGAATAGACATCTCTACCGATATCATTCATTCCACTCGTAATTCGTGTATCAACTGGCTGACGACGGTTACCAGCTATGATTCCTGTAAGGCACACCATTTGAAACTCGTTCTTTACCTGATTCCATTCGGCTAATGAAATCTGCACTTGAGGTGGAAGTCTTGAGGTTGAATATTCTGCTGCTTTAGCTGACATGGAATCACATATTTCATTTGGATTGAATGAAGTTGCCGCTAGCGGCACTTCCTTTTGTTCTGGTGGTTTTGGGTAGTCAAAGCCAGAGAACCCATTCAGCATAGCAAAGTGGAGTAGGCTGGCAACACCATCAGAAAATGCTATCTGTTCTTCATTCTGGCCTGGCAGGTTAGCATCTGTCCATTTTTTAGATTCCACATGCGATAGTTTTGTCGCAGCATCGAATCCCATATCGCCCATGGTTTTTCCTTTATTGCAAAATGCCGTCATGGCCTTAGTTATTTTCTTTGATTCCGCTTTATACAGACTGGACTTGGTGATGGAATCCATGCCGTACTGGCTAACCGGATGATTAGCACAATCCTTATTGATGCCAAGTGAATCGGCATTTGCCTGACGGGATAGTGGAAGCAAAGTTGCACATGACAGAACAACTGCGGTAAGTATCAATCGTTTCATTCGAATCAGGTCCTAAGAAAAATTATCAGGACGTTCGACAATCCCAGTGAAGGCCGCAAGACATTTCAATCGTTATGCGAACTAACGACTGCACCAATCTGGCTACAATCCTCGCTACTTGACGTTTGTCAAGGCTAAGTAGAGATGTCCGTGGTGGGGCAAAGTTCAAATGTCCTTTAAATGAAGTAACTGTGCATATAAGAAAAATCACCTCAACATCTTGAATTTGTCCTATGAGTCCCCATACCTGTGATGCTGTAGACATTTCAACCTTACCGAACTAACTAAGCGAGGATATAAATCGTGGATATAGTCAATCGTGCTTTAGTCCGCTCTTTGGCGGCGAGCATCGTAAAGTTAGAGCAAGAAAAGGGAAAGCAATACACACCATCTTCTGTTGTTGATGTCTGGAATACTGAATATGATTTGGTTGAAGACGAAGATTTATCAGCGTTACAGACTCAGGTGACGTTCGAGGTTGAAGCCGAACGTAATGCTACTCGATCAAGCTTTAAAGTCTCAAAATTGGGCATGGCAAACCTGAAAATTGACGAGCTATCAGGGAATCTGTCTCCTTCCCCTAGCTCGCCCGATGGTTTTAATCCTGCCTAATGGGTAATGATAAGTTGCTTTAGAAGAAAAGCGTTGCATTTACGCTTTTCTTTTTTTGCTGTTACATTTCTGTCAAGGCTAAGTTCAGATGTCCATCAACTGCTTTGCATGGTCAGTAAGAACTTCACAGTGAAAGCAATTCGTGGGAATATCATTATACTTATAAAGTGTGAGGCATAAATATGGCAAGGAATAAGAAAAACAAAAATGCTTTCAGCTACAATAATCATGATGTTGCGAATCGGAACTTTATAAATAAAAATTTTAATAAAACACACAGTTACCATTCTAATTTTTTTCAGTCAAAATTCACGAACACGTCTTTTATTGGAACTTCATTGAAATGGTGTAACTTTACTGGCAGTCTTTTTCAATCCTCTTTATTAAGAGGAGTCCTTTTCAGAGGCGGGAGCCTGCGGCATGTTGTATTTAAAGAATGTATAATAAACGCTTGTAATTTAGACCGTTGCAAAACGGAAGGCTTGATATTTGATAAGTGTTACATAGTTAGTAGCGATAATTTAATTAACCGTTTAGATCCTTCTCAAATTATTGATTCGAAAATTTACAAGTCCTTTCCAGAAGAGGAGCTATTCAACCCTATTTTGACCGATGTTATTCAAGAGTTAAGAAAAAACGATATTGTGAGGCGTTCTTCAGTTTTACATAGAAAATTGAATAAAATTGATACTATTACTCTCACGTACCTTTTAGATCGCTTCGATGAAAACTTTCTTATCGAACAGTTGCCAAATGTTTGTATGAAAATCGAACGTGAATTTCATACGATCAGCTATATTGACCAGCTTCTAAGAAAACAGGTATGATGTCGCTACCCGGTCTCACCACCCATAGAAATCCACAAACTGACGAACAGATGCCTGTCTACGGACTGATGCGGGTATAAAGCGTTTGTTTTGAATACGTTAGTGGAGGTAATGCCTATGGTATTAGATATCATGACTGTTTTGGCCTTTGTGTTTTTGGTTCTGTATAAAATAGCTTCACGAATCATTTCTATGTCTGGTGGTGCGATAAGGTTCTGATCTTCAGAACTTTCTTGTTTTTAAGGTTTACTAGAGTAGATTTCATTTTGAATAAACGTAAGATACTCCTCACTCTGACTGCCTTTCCTAAATTTTTTCTGTCCTTCAAAATCTATATCAGGTATAAAATGGATTAACTGGCTATCTTGATAAAGTGAAAGAACGGAACTTTCATTTAGCTCCTTAGAGTCCATTAATTGATAAACTGATTCAATACATGCACCTATAAGAACATCACACAACTGTACGCTTGGGCTTTCTTTCGAATCAATTTGATAGACTTTTTTAAGGTTTAGAGGGAATGAGATAGTTGCTATTTCGGAATGCTTAAACTCTCCTTCCTTATCACAATTGATCAAATAGTTAAGGCGTTCATTGTAAGTTAGTAGATTTTTAGAACGATCATGCTCAATCGCATACTCTCCAGAGGACATCATTTCTGTACGAGAAATTAATGCATTTAAAATAGTAAATGAGGCATCAGTACTAATTCCATCAGTCATGATGGCATCAATACAATCTGGGTGGTTAAATGCCAAAGGACCAAAGAACTCTTTTAACCTTTGCCAGTCAAGCTTCCTTATTTTACTTATTAGCAAATTCACTGAATCTAATTTTTTTTCTTTCATTGCATTTTGAAACTGAAGCAGAATATCATCAAAGGCAGAGCCATAATACGCTGATCCAACGTAATACACCATTGACGCCATTGAGAAGTTACCGCCATCCTCATAAAGATTAATCCCAAAATCATAATAAAATGGTTCAACAGCATAATCGATGAACATAAGAATTAGTAAAAAACGTTTATCACCTACACATGTTATACATGGGTAATTAGATAAGAGATGCTTTTGCAATTCAAATAAGGGCTTGCGGTTGGAATCTCTTCTTTTCAGTGAACTATACTTCAATTCATCAGCTTGAAGTTTGGGGAAATATTCTTTTATCAGACGACTGGCATCATCATGGTTTATTAGTATTGATGACGCGCCTTGGAATTTTTGCTCTTTGTGAAGTAAGTCATAACCCGTATAGCCACTTTCATCCATAGAAAACGTTATCATCTACCCATCTCCATTCTATATATTAACCATTGAAATGTTCGTATCAGAACATCATTTCTGGTTGCGTACACCAAAAATCTCCTCAGATCTTGTCTGAAGTTTTACAAGTGCATTGAACATATCGTCCTGATCCAAAGAACGCTGGGATTTCTTCGTCGTAGGGGCTTTGCGCCTGCGTGAAGGGCCGTCGCCGGATGGCACTGATTGTGACCGGTTATTATCCCGTTCGGCCTGCACCAGTTGTGCTATTTCCAGCGCACGGCCAAGACGTTTATTGTCCACAATAGCACCCTGATCGATTTGAGACAGTTTGTCATAGGTGGAGTAGGGAAGTGATACGCCATTAAGCCGGAGCTCCTTATGTCCGTCAGGGTAATGCCAGACATCGATGTATTTACCAATCGCCCGACGACTGAATTCGCTGTCTTCAATCAGATAAAGCACTTTGTCGTACTGCACCGTGAGTGATTTCGACACGCGGCGGGCTTCACGCCAAGTAAACACCATATCTAGATCATCATCGACATCCAGTTCCCGGTGAACATCGAACTCCTGGCGAGGCGCTTTTGAGAAACGTCGGTTGTAATCGTTCATGAACTCTTCGGCAAATGCGTTTGCAGCTTCTATGGTGCTGATGCCCTGAAGCCTGAGTTCCTTGACCAGTCTGTCCTGGAGGGTCAGATGCGCCCGCTCAACACGACCTTTTGCTGCGCTGGTTTCTGCACAGATGGTCTGAATGTTCAGTTCGTGCATCGCACGGCCAAACTGTGTATCGCCGTCGCCGCCGGTTGCATTTTTATTGTTGATCCTGAATACACTGGCTTTGTCGCTGTACAGTGCCAGCGGTTTACCATGTTTTTCGATATAACCACGGGTCGCTTCAAAATAGGTGAAAGTTGACTCAGATTTCACGAAACGAAGCTGCATTAAACGACTGGTTGCATCGTCAACGTAAACCAGTGCCGTACACTTAGGTCCCCGGTTTTCAAACCAGTGATGATCACAGCCGTCGATTTGTATGAGTTCACCGGCACAGGCACGACGGTAACGAGGCTGCTGAATTTTTGGCGCACGTTGCTTACGTGGGACCCACAGACTGGCCTGAGTCATCAGCTTACGCACAGTCTCTTTGGAAAGATGTACGCCATGAACCTCAGACAGCTTTTCACAGGCCAGCGTCGGGCCGAAATCGTTATAGCGTTCTCGAATAATATTGAGCGCGTAAGCAGCCAGCCCCTGAGGCAACTGATGGTTGCTTGCTTTACCACGGCGACGGCTGGTCATTCCAAGTGGACCAGCTTCACGATAACGCGCAAGAAGACGGCGGCACTGACGGTCGGATATCCCAAGCCGCTGAGCTGCCATCTGTGTTGTCAGACGCCGATCGATGACGTCCTGAATTATCTTGAGTCGGTTAACTTCATCCAAAGTGAAAAACTCCGCTGCGAGAGCCGTCATGGTAATCCTTACTTGATTATACACGCCGGACATCTTAACTTAGCCCAGAGCGGACATTACAACTTTGCTACTACAACGTTAGTGCGCATAATGTATATTATGTTAAATATGGTGGGTTTGCTCTTAAGTTCATGAGTCCCTCTCTTTCAGGAACTTACCGATGAATCAGTCAGTTGCCAAAGTTTAGTTGTGGACTTACGATGACTTCATAACACAAAAATTACGGGGCATCCGCTAAGTTCATGGCATATACCATCTTACATTTATCGAGGAACAACCAGAGAACTCATCTCATAGTTGATGATGTGACTACCCTACCGGTCATGTTCGCCACAATTTATGGAATGAATGAACTGAGCAAGAAAAGCCTAGGGACTCAAGAAAACATTTTGTGTTCGCTGCGTTTCTTTTACGTCTATTACTATAAGAAGCATAAACAAACATTTGACTACGATTTCTATCGGTCTGGCTACAATATCTCCTGTTTTATCAGGGAGCTTGATGGCTTCTTTACTTATCTGCTCGGGAAGCAGCACCTGAGTGACGAGACCGACATAATCTCTAACGGGTTTTTACATTCGGCACTCTCCAGAACCAACAAGTCCACCTATGGTAACCACGTCAGAAACGTTGGCCGATTCCTTAAGTATCTCAACTATAGATATATGAATCTGGCATACCAAGATATGTCACCTACTGAAGCTCACCAGATTAACCAGGCGAACCATAGAGATCTCGCTGCCAGAATTAAGGTCTTCAATAGAGTTGAAGTATCCAGGAACGAACCAGCTCACCGATACAAAAGTATCACCAGCCAGCAAAGTATCGAACTAACGAACATGTTAATCCCCTCCACTCCTGAATTTTCAGATATCGAGACCGGCGAACTATTCACGGCCGTGGTTAATCCCCAAAACCCATTCGATTCAGGATTTCAACAATACCGTAACTACCTTATTCACCGGTTAATGTTTAACTATGGCTTACGTGTTGGTGAAGTTCAATTGTTGATGAAGGATTGCGTGGGGCCAACCCTTCCAGACTCACGAGGTAACATTCGTTTCATCCTGATTGTACAAAATCTACCAGATGATGTAGTTGACCCAAGGAAACAACAACCTTCACTCAAGACTGAGCATTCACAGCGACAAATCGAACTAACCGAAGATGACTTCATTATGTTTACCATTTATATGGAGCAATATCGGTCCCCATTATTTGAAGAGAAAAAAATTGTTGACCATGAGTTTGTTTTTATTAAAGGCTCAGGTAGGTTAACTCCATTAACTTACGATGCAATTCGAACATTTTATAAGGAAAAAATTGATCCGGCATTCATTGCCCTATTCCCTCATTATCGTACGAAAAGTAATAAAAATATTAATAATATGGTTAATATAACACCACACGTTGGGCGGCATACTTGGGCTAATATCACTCTTGAGTTTATTTACAATAGTCTCCTGAGTGAATCACTAATACTGGCGCAAGACTATGGTATTCGAGCAAGGATGAATGGAGTACTTGAACCAGCTATTGAACAACTTCGTGCTTTAGGCGGCTGGTCACTGACCAGTAAAGTTCCATTAAGATATGCCAAGCGGTTTATTGAAGTGGTGAGTAACCAGAGCAACTATAAGCGTACGAAACATTCAGATATGCATTTAGCTTCCCCAGAAACAAACATTTCGCAAAGAAAAACCTCCAACTTGCTAGAAGATAATGTTTATGACGAAGACTTCACATTCAAAGATCTATTCAACTGAGAGCGGTATCACCGGGGGTGGTTTTTTTAAAACCCATCCCCTTCACTTTACAAAAGAACAGCTTGAATGGATTGAAAATATTCAGCTCCCTAAACGATTGTTTTTAATAAGTGCAACAGAATTTGATGACCGATATTTATATCTACATGATGATTGGCGTTACAGATTCTCAGGTAATAATTTGGCTATATTATTCTCTACTGGTAAATACTTTTGTGATTTATCACCAGTTTCACTCAAGCTCTTGAAATACTTAACGATCGCGTACATTAATGAGAACTCGGCAAGTGTTGCTGATAAATTTGCTCAGTTTGTCGCAACAACTTTCAAACAAATTGAGGTTATCACTCGCGAAAGCCTTATTGAAAAAATGCAAATGCTAGTTGCGAAGACTGAGCGAAATCACTCAGACAGCAGTCAGTTCTATTACACCCTCTATGCATTACGAAAACTTGATCGTAATGGATTCTTCGAAAGTAAGGATGACAGTGATGAGCTGGAAGATCTATTGCTGGAAGTGCCACGCCCTAGGAACAATAACTGGGCTCGCTACCAAAACCTAGACCTCGTTATACCAGAAGAAGTATGCCTAATGATAGAAAATGGCATTCAACGTTGGGCATCTAAGCTATGTCCAAAAATTGATGTTGAAGAAAATAAAAACATTCATCTGGAAACTGTAAGGAAAACCATTAAAATTGATACATTACGGGACTGCATTATTATTGGCATAGTTTATTACATTGGGGCCAGACCTGTACAGATCGGTAAACTTTCCGGAGGCGATTTTATCGTTGATACCGAGAATAAGTACGGGATGCGTTATTCAGTACTTGTGCCATATGCCAAAAAGTCAAAACTAACTATCGATCGAGTTCGAGTTGCAATTCCGGAAGAACTTGGAAAGTTAATCTTACTGTATAAGTACCTAGTTGGAATTGGTGATACCGACCCGATGTTTTCCATCATAGTATCTTCAATGAAGATGGTGGAAGCGTCATTAAAGAAAATGCTTTTCAGATTTTCACCACAAGAGATTCAGGAGGCAGTAAAAAACGATGATTATCAACTACCTGTATATACCGCAAGCCTCTTTCGTCACAACGTTGGTCACTCAATGGCAATGAGTGGTGCCAGTGCTCCTGAGATAGCTTATATATTGGGACAATCCTCTTATGTTGTTGCAGATCGATACATTGCAGCCACCCCTGAGCTGGCTGATATTCGTGAGGCAGCTTTGGGTCGCAACCCTGTGTTTAAGAACATGATGGCACTCATGTTGACTGGGAATTTAGTTCACAGCAGCGAATGGGAAGGTCGCAATGTTGCAGGGTCAATTGGTGGGCAACTTCATTACCATCTCGGTGGATGTAATTATGAAGAAGACATTTGCCCCTTTGCACAGGGTCGTGGATGTTACGGTTGCCTGTATTTCAAACCATTTATAGATGGAAACCACAAAAAAGTATTTCTTTCGCTGAATGATGAAATCCAAAATGTTCGTGATGTTGCCGATGATGCTGGCATTTTAAATCATCCACTTCTCAAGGAATTAGTGCGGCGGAAAGAGCATGTAAATCAGGTTATGGCTCGCATTGAAATGGCAAAGGCCGGAGGACTATTTAATCGATGACTACACAAATAACAATACGTAATAAACAGGCGGATAATCTTCTTATTTATATAGAGAAATATAAAGCAAAATTTGAAGAGCGTCTTGTTGCCTACAATGCTGTTGGACAACTGGAGTGGAATGCCGGTTCCTGGCGTTTTGGTGAGAAAGGTGTTGCATGGCTTAAAGAAACAAAAGATCGCGGCTTTAAGTGGGACGAAGTTTCTAGTCGTATTAAGGGGCTCTCACAAATGAATATTTCTTCGGAATTTCAGGATTTTATGCGAGCTTATCACATGCATCTGGTGTGTATCATTGGCGGATTACCATCAGGTTCTACACTAGACAAACCATTACAGGTCATGAAGCGCTGGTATTGGGAAATGGTAAATAAAACAGGTCAAACGCATCCAATGTATCTGACTTCCGATATTATTCATGCAGCGATGGAGCGGCATCATGAGAATTCTGACAGTCCTGATAATGTCAGTGACTATTGCGATATTGCAGTAAAGGCCATTGCTTTACTACGTCAATATGATCTTTTCTTAGTTAATATTGAAGTCAAAAATAAGTATCCTTATCGAAATGGTTCTAACAGCACTAAAGAAAGGAAGAAAGCGCAAGAAGCCACCCCTGATCAAACTGATGATGAAAGACTCATATCAATCCGTGCATTTATGTGTGTTATTGAGTTGATCGCTTTAGCTGAGAATAGTTATCAGCGTATCTTTTACAATATGTTGTTACTCACAATTATTTGCGGTTTCCGTTTCCAGGAAATAATGTTGCTGAAAATGACTTCTTTGGTTAAGCGAGAAATTACGGATAAAGATAAACGTCAGCACGCAATAGATCAAGACTGGCCTACTTACAGGTTGGGTATTGAGTATCTTGGTGCAAAAAAGGCTGGATGGCGGATCCATTGGCTGGCGCCAAGCACTTATTCTGTCGTTGAGATGATTTATAAATCTGTTCGAGAATTGACCTCTGGGTTCCGTAAAACGATTCAGGGCTTCAGAGATTCTAATTTCACTAATATGCTCCCAGGTAAGATCGCTGATTTTCCTGATGAATGGATTGAGCAAAATTATCTTGAAGACATCATGTTTAGTGGTTCTGGTGGCTCCAGGAATGATCTTGGAAAGAGTATTCGGAATTCCATTGCGAACTTTAGCGGACATAAACCTAAGGTAATACCCGTTCATAAACAGAAGAACAGCTGGTACTTCACTAAAGAACAGTTGAATGATTATGTCTATCAGCGTTACGCTCAAGCAAAAAACTTTGAGCCTGGGCACCAGTGCATAATTTCAGCCAAAAACAATGGTGACTGGGAACACTTCAATTATGAAGACCTGATGTTCATCATGCCGGAAGGTGCATTTGGAATTGGTAAAGATTTTGTTTCATTGCAACATATTTTCCCACTTGATGAAAACTCAATAGAAGCTTGGTTAGGCGGAACACAAAACCGAAAATCTATCTTTGATCACTTTAATCTTTTTGAAGATGATGGGTCCCGTGTCATTATCAAAAAGCATGTACCGAGACATAACATAAATACATTCTTGGCAATCGCTGGAGTGACGGATCATATTCAGGCCATCCTAATGGGGCGTGTTGATATCACCCAGAATAAACACTATCAGCATCAGGCCGAATCACAGTCCTATCAGACCGCTTCTCTAGCAATCAATATGCTGGAAAAGGCTTATGATGAGAACAATCAAGCTCTCACGAAGAGTTTCCAGCTATCACTCTTTACTACGCAGCAGAAGCCCTGCATTCCGGTCAACCTACCCTCCCCCAGAACTGAGGTTAGCCGCAGAATGGCAGCTCTATCACGGTCTTCCAAGACGGTAAAAAACACAGGTGTTGGAAACGTTAAATTAACAACCTCACTAATGATAAATCCTGAGCTCAATACCGAGCATAATCTGAAGCAGAACATGCAGACTTTTGGTGAAACAACTGCTGAGGTTGTGGACTATATAACTGGCACAATGTCCGATAAGTTTCTGCCTGAACTAAAACGTGCACATGACAAGTTAGTACAACAAAATTTGGCTGATAAGGCGAAATCACTGCTTCAACGCCATGCAAAACTGCATCCTCTTGGATTTGGAGCCTGTACGAGAGATGTAGCTCGCTGGGGTTGTCCTCATGCGCTTAAGTGTCAGTCTGGTCTACCTTGTGGCTACTTCACTCTTACAGGTCGTCTTGGCGAAGCGGAAGAAGCATCACGACGTTTATCAAACAAGCGAAAAGAAATCATTCAACTCCGTAAGTTGACTATAGTGAATCCAGGCTTCATGCTGGCTTTAAAAGAACAGGAAGAAGCTCTCATCGTGCTCGAGGCTCTTGAAGCTGATGCTATAAAGGTTCAAGGCGAGAAAAAACTGGTTTCCCTGTTTTCTGATGATCTGAACAACCCATTATATAAAGTTATTGAGCGAATTAATAAACAAATGCTAATTGGCAAAACCCCAAAAACCCTAGCTGATCTTTTCTTTATTGAACAGAAACGTATAGAGAGAAATAATAATGGCTAAGACCCCACGCAGTCGCAATGCAGACGATAAAGTCATTCAGGGTAAGGAACTTGATGCTTACATGGCTTTGTTGAATAAATCAGATTTCGGGTAAGTCTCCCCCGTAGCGGGTTGTGTTTTCAGGCAATACGCACGCTTTCAGGCATACCTGCTTTCGTCATTTTGTTCAGCGCTCGTACCAGGGCCATAG
>NZ_JBSPEI010000028.1:0-28246 GCF_055796175.1 Pseudocitrobacter sp. 2023LY-00077
GGTAGGGTATTATCTGGTGGAAAGTAGATTCTGACACCAGAAATAATGATGTTATCGATGTCCATCAGTCAGCCACCATCCACATATCAGCCTCTTCAAACATTTCCTCCAGCATGCGGTTAAGCCGTTCTTTTTCTGTTTTCGTACAGTCACTGTTTAGGGCGTTCGCCTGCATCGGTTTCACCTTCACATCTGCATCAGGAAAAATCCGGTGAACACGTTTAGTCAGCTCTGACAGGATGATTTCACGAGCACCCGGAAGTCCTGCCACATTGCGCTTGTCGTAAACCAATTCCACAAACATTTTAGCTTTCCTCTTTACTGGTTGGATATACAGTATTTATACTGTGTTTTTATCCAGTGTCAAGAGTGGGGGCAACCATGGGATTTCCATCGCCAGCAAGAGACTACATTGAAAGCACGCTAACTATAGAGACTATCTGCAGCGTCACGGCTAACAGCCTTGTGATTTAGACATCGCATGGGTTTGCTGTGATTGAGAAGGGACTGAAGCCGTCTCCAGAAAGCACCTACCTGATATCGTACTCAGGTGGTTGTAACTTTGCCAAACGTAGAGGGGGCGCTTTGATAACGGTTGATGGTGAAGTTCTGGAAGGTGAGGTTTTGGATGAGGTTGAAGTGGAGGGGATTCTGACCTACCTGATTAACCGGGCGGTGGATGATGATAACCCGGTGACTTAATGCTCAGTATCTTCGGTGATTAACGCCAGGTAATCTTCACGGGTCATTAATTGAGAGAAACGTCCGCACATGGAAACCTCCAGTAGTCGAACTGAAAGTATAGAAAATGCGCAGAAAGATGAAGGAGGGGGGACACACAATGAAAAATGTGTACATCATTGTGTGTCTAAAGCGTAAAAGCAACGCCTGTATATCACTTAACTACATGATATATAGGGTTTGCGTGGTTTGCTTGTTATTTCTCTTCCTGCGGCATATGGCGATAGATGTAGACGCCGCTCAGCACAGTGAACAGAAGCGTCATCGCCGTCAGGCCAAAGACCTTAAAGTTGACCCAAATGTTTTGCGGTAACCAGAACGCAATATAGATATTGGCCAGGCCGCAGAGAATAAAGAACACGGCCCAGGCGATATTCAGATTGGACCACACCGACGCAGGCAGCGTTAGCTCTTTCCCCAGCATGCGCTGAATCAGCGGCTTTTTCATCACCCACTGGCTAACCAGCAGCGCACCGGCAAACAGCGCGTAAATCACGGTGACTTTCCACTTGATAAATTCATCGTTGTGGAAGAAGAGGGTTAAGCCACCGAAGACCGCGACCAGTACAAAGGTGATAAGCGCCATTTTTTCGACTTTGCGGTAGCGTACCCAGCTGTAGATCAGCACGATAGCGGTTGCGACAATTAGCGCAGATGTTGCGGCATAAATGTCGTAAATCTTATAAAACGCGAAGAAGACGACCAGCGGTAAAAAATCCAGAAACTGCTTCATACTTCGATTCCGTACTCCAGATGCGGCCCAAAGACAATCGGGCCCGCAGGAAAATTAGTTGCGAATAAGCATATACAAGCGGAATAAATAAATCAGCAACACGGCAGAGATAAGGTTGCTGAGCGTATTCACCACTACCGCACCAACGTTTGGCGTCAGCACGGCAAAGTTCGGTGCGAACACCAGTAACAGCGTTTTCGCCAGCAGCCAGCCAATCACCGCCGGTGCCACCAGGCGCATATTTGCCCACGCCAGTTTCATGCTGCTGCGCATCGATACGAAGATACCCATTTTATCCTGCACTAACATGACAGGCGCGAAAGCCAGCACAATGGCCAACAACACGCCCGGCACGACGATCAGCATCACGCCCATCTGTACCATAAAGGTGGTGAGGAAGATCAGTATAAACAGTTTAGGCAGGATAGGCGCGCTTGCGCCAATGGCGCGCAGGGCGCTGACGCGATGACCGGCAGAAACCAGTTGAATCATCAGCATGACGCCGCCGGCCAGAATGGCGTTGCCAATCAGCCCAGAAAACGTTGATGCCGCTGAAGCACGCAGCAGGATTTGCTGCTGCTCTGGCGTCATGTTTTGTACCAGATCAAACAAACCGACGCTTCCGGTGAGGTTGTCACCCTGACGTAAGAGAGCAAGCTGTTCATCGCTGGGTGTAAAGGCGTGACCAATCACCACGGTGATAAATGCGCACAGCAGCGCAATCAGCAAAATGGTTAAAAACTGATTACGGAAAAAATTGCCCGTGTCACGGTATACGGACTGCGCCGTGATAGACATGCACTCTCCTTGATTATACAGGTGTTAATTAGCCGCTGATTGTACCGCAGTTAATACACTCGTTGCAGCCTCAAGACTCGTATGGAAAAGCATATCTTTGTAAAGAGGAGGTAAGCCGTAGCGCGCCCGGGCGCGATTACAGGCTTCATTCTCTTCGTCATTTTCACCCGACATGGCAAATTCACGACAGGGCGAAGGGCGATTAGGGTAGATAGCACAGCTGACCCTGCGGCCAATTTCTCCCTCAAGTGACCCACAGCGCGGATGTTTGCTGTTGGTACCCATCATACAACGTAAAAAAGGCGTAAGGGGCTCGGTAAGCTGCGCAGGCACCAGGCCACCGCCATCGTTGGCTTCAGCCCAGTAAAAAGAGACGCGGAAATACGCACAACAGGCCCCGCACGTCATGCACGGATTCAAATCGCTCATAGCACACCTGAAAAAAACGCATCAACAAAAGTTGTCGCGTCTAAATTATCCAGACGTTTGCAAGAGAGCAAGTGGGGATCCGGACATTCCCGTTTCAGAAAAATACCAATGAAATTGATGTGGATACGTATCTTTCATCTCAACTAAATAAGCAAAAATTAATCCAGATCAATAAATGTTAAAATTTAACATTTGGTGTGATCTGTGTTGCGATCTGATTAACCATTTGTAGGTATATTTGCCACGACTAATAAAACCCCTAAAAAAGGAGTGGGTATGAAAAAATTAGCAGTGGCAGCCTTAGCACTTTCAACGCTTTCTGGTGGCGCATGGGCCCATGACGCGGGCGAATTTTTCATTCGTGCGGGTTCCGCAACGGTGCGTCCATCTGAAGGATCAGACAACGTCCTCGGTGCTCTTGGTGGATTTAATGTCAGCAATAACACACAGTTAGGTCTGACATTTACCTATATGGCAACCGAGAATATCGGTATTGAACTGCTGGCGGCTACGCCGTTCCGTCATAAAGTGGGTACTGGCCCAACGGGTGATATCGCCACCGTTCACCACTTACCGCCAACCTTAATGGCACAATGGTACTTTGGTGATTCCAGTAGCAAACTGCGTCCGTACATTGGTGCGGGTATCAACTACACCACATTCTTTGACAACGATTTTAACAAAACGGGTAAAGAAGCCGGGCTCTCAGACCTTAGCCTTGATGATTCCTGGGGCGCCGCAGGGCAGGTGGGGATGGACTACTTAATTAACCGTGACTGGCTGGTGAATATGTCCGTCTGGTATATGGATATCGACACCAACGTGAAATTCAAACATAACGGAGATCGCCAGCAAGTCAGTACCCGCCTGGATCCGTGGGTGTTTATGTTCTCAGCAGGTTATCGTTTTTAAATTCTTCTGCAAAACCTCTGCAAAACTCTTCTGCAAAACTGATCATAAAACGGCCAGTTTTTTCCACTCTTTACCCCTTGTGTCGTTGTACTGATCGGTCATCGTTTTTGAGCTATGCCCAAGTAACGTTTGCGTGTCGATCCCTTGTTCCCTGTAAAGTCTTTCGGCCAGAGAACGCTGCTCATGAAAACTTGGCGCAGTGCCATCTTTTTTCCAGTTGTAAGACACTCGATCGCGAGCTGCGCTAAAAGCTACGGTGAGCGTTGCTGGCTTAATCATATCGCCGCGTTTAGCTGTTCCTTTTGCGTGGTGGTGATGTAGTAGGTAAGGGCTAAGGATCTTGTCACGACACATAGAAACAACTTCACTGAGCGAATATCCAATAGCCTCGCAACGAAGGTTCAACGGGATTGCTATTTTGGCGCCGGTTTTTCCCTGTTCGATGTGCAGGTACCCATCCCAGATATCATTGAATTTCATGTTACAGATATCATTAAGGCGCTGACCTGTGACGATAGCCAGCAGCATAGCCCGACGTAGAAAGTATGTATGATTCCCTGACTGTTCGAGAATCATTTGCCACTCTTCCAGAGTTAAGCGATTCCGTGACACTGTAACCTTTGGCTTTTTAGTTGCTTCCGCAGGATTATATCCAGGTGGAACTTCACCGGCTTGCTGCGCTTCTCTGTAGACGTCAACAATGACCTTCCTGACAATTTGAGCCATCCTGTTCTGCCCACGCTCCCGATAAGAATCGAGAATGTCTACTATGTCTCGGACAGTTACAGCATCAATGTCCTTCAAGCCAACATGTGATGTCAGTGCTTTCAGAGGAGCCTCTTTCTGCTTCAGTGTTGTTAATTTAATCTCTCCGTTTGCGTAACGCTCCTCCTGAATCTTCCTGTATTTAACTATGAACGAAGTTACTGATACTGACTTGCCGGCTGATCTGCTGATTTCAGCCCTTGCTTTCAGTAGCTGGGAGAGCTGGCGTTCCGCCAGCCTTTCGTTTGCTTCCATTGCGATTGCTTTCGCAGCGGATTCATCCGTACCCAGCCCGTGAAACTTGCCAGTAACAGGATGTTTATAGCGCCAGTAAACTTTTTTTGTCCTGGCATCCGTGAAACAAGACAGTCCAGGAATGTCCACTTTATATTTACGGGGTCTCGCCATCTTCGAGGATCCTCTTAAGGATATCGCTATCGCTTTTTTTGATTACCGGTTTAACCGTCATACCAACGAAGCGGGCATCTTTATCGACACGCCAGCTTCGACCAGCTTTAATAGGTGGCGGGTATATCATGCCATTTTTTGCGTACTTATTCAGAGTCGCAGGGCCGGGTATTGGCTCTCCAAATTCTTCTTTGGCCCACTCTGCAAGTAGTATTCTTCTGCCCATAACCGCCTCACTTAACCGTCACATCAATATTTGCAATCGCACAATCTCTCTCGATCGCCTCTTTGGCCCACCGCCGATAAGTATCTGGATGGAATGCCTCGCTTTTACCTGTGCCACTCCAGAATGCCTTTGAGCTGATATCGGGCAGAGTAATGGTCAACGGTTTACCAATGGTGACACCGTTAACCAGAGTCGAGTTCATGCCGGGTTGCGGCCCGGCATTTTTCGGCTTAAAACCCAGTTCTGATGCGGTCTGGATGCAGGGCGGCGACTCTCCATCGACATGGTCTACGCTCTGCACTGGCTCCGGAACGAAGGTGGGAACGCTGTACTCCTCCATCACCTGCCCTTTTTCATTACTCCTGCTGTTATGCGTCTCGCCTGCAACTTTTCGTCTCTCCATCATTTTTACGCTTTCTTCCCAGCCACCGTAGCTGTTAACCATTTCGCCAAAGCGGGAGAAACAGGCATTCAACCAGCGGATCCCTCTCGGAGTAAGGGTCGGCACCGTTCCCCAGTCGATGAAATCGGAATTACTGCGATGTATGTATTTGATGGGATCCAGAATATCGATGTAATGCATCCTCCGGCGCTCCATGCTCCACCCCTTATCAGCGAGATACGAATCAATGAATGCCTGCAATGCTGGCTGATTAAGCGAAATATCACCGTACTGGTGGCGATAAACCGGGCGACGATGCAGACTCACCAGATGGAACAGGTAGGCATCAGATACCCATGCCAGAGCTTGCTGGTGGGCCAGCTCAACAGAGCCAGCCGGATTCCAGATTTCGTTATTTTTCACCGCTAACCCTCCCATCCGATAACCTGGAAAAGCCCCATTTTCGGGTGGTACCAGCGAGTACCGCGCGGTTCAGCTTCAAACATCATTTTGGTGAATGCGGTCATAAATGGCTGTTCACGCACAATGGTCATTGTGGATTTGGTTCCGCCAGGCGCAATAAATGGGATAGGCTTATGGCCGATGTCATAAGCGGAGACTAACTGGCGACATTTTGCATCTGAAAGCCCGCACTGCGCTTTCAATTCGGAGTATCCAGCCCAGCCCGGAGGAGTTGCACCACGAGCGATATTGTCTACTAGCTCGGTAACCTCCACGACCTTGTCCTCAACCTGGTTAAGGCGTCGCTCCTGCTCAACATTCAGCAGGGCCATTTCGGCAATGATCTCCGCCTGAGATTTAAGGCGTTGGTATCCATAGCTGCCAGTTTCGCGGATAGATGGCAGAACATCTTCGCATACCCAATCCTGTACACGTTCAGCGGAAGCAAGCTGGCTGCGGAGAATGAGCCGGTAAGCATCAGATTCAGGAGCAAGTTGCATGCCACGAATTTTGTCGTTGAAACCCAATTCTCGCGATTCGCTATAATTAAGTTTAATCAATGACTTGCAGTGGGTTTTTAGCGCGTCTGCCGGATTTGCATAACCCAGGGATTTTGCCAGCTCAACGGCATCAAATACCGGTTTCCCCTGGTAAAGCATTCCGCTCAGAGAAATGCCGAGATCCGCTGAGTTAAATGTCATCAACTGATTACTCATTGCCTTTTTCCTCCAGTTCCTTTGCTTCACGTTCGGCAATCGCATCGAGTTCTGCATCAAGCGATTCGGCCTCTCCATAGGTCGCGATGCGGATAGCTTCGAATGCTGGCTCGCTGAATTCAGGGTGCCATTTACATGCCCCTTCAGTCGCAGAAACCACCGCGTCCATTTCGCCTCTACAGTCAACAAAAGTGGAGTATTCGCGACGTTGACCGTTCTCGGTAACCATTAATGTGACGCGGTACCACACAGTGATAAGTTCGTTTTTCATCATCATGTACCTCAGTGCAAAATGTGTTGAACTGGTGTTACTTCGCCAGCTCGTAACCGGTCGGCGAGATCCACTAACATGTCGTCTAGAAACTCTGCAAACCACGAATGACCATCTTCTTTAAGGCGCTGATCGTTGGCGGAGTAGAACTGAAATACAGCCAGATATCTTTCCTGTGGTTTTTGCTGGATCAGTACGTCTTCTACGTACTTAATCAGCAGATTTTCGATAAGCTCACGCGTTAAGCCAAAAACAAACTCACCGGTTTTAAACTGGTATTCACCGTCACGTAGTCCCCAACGCTTTTCGCATTCAATCAGGTAGAGAAGGGCGACAGTTCCGCGCATGGAATGGCAAACGGTTTCGGCCCACTCATGTTGTTCTTCAGCAGTGAGTTCACCCTCTCCATAACGATTCTCATCAAGCATCCAATCAGGAAACGCTACGTCGGAGTTTTTCTGGATTTCCTTCAGGCGCGCAACAAGCTGCTTCACGTTTTCTTTTTTGTTTGTGTTCATCGGTTTAATCCTTCGGCTACTTTTTGCATTAATCCGGCGTGCAGGTCTGGATGGATTTCATCGCAGACCGGTTTCCAGTCGCGAGCCTGTTGCACCCTGACTGCATGCCATGCTGTATGTGCTTCCTGTGCGTTGTCGAACAACCCGAGATGTTTGGTTTTCCCGTTTATGCGTATTCGCGTCCGAAACTTACTGCGCAGCTTGTGCCAACTCACACCCTGTGGTAATTCACCGCGTGGTCTGGTGTGGTCAACGCCAAAGTTGTTCAGTGCCTGCGGAATGAATACACAATGCTCTGGTGAATAAGTTTTATTACCGGGATGTAATAAATCCTTGTCCAGTGCGTAGCCTTCACGGTAACGAGCTTTCCAGAAGGCCAGAAAATTACTGAAATAAAGCCACTCATCGCACACAATACATCCGGCGTAAATGCGCGCGTCCTGCTCTGTGTTGGGTTTGTAGCAACGTTGAATCATGTGACGCCATACGTCGTACGCGCTGTGATGATGGCATTTACCGTCTATCCAGATTCCACACGGGAAATCGACATCAAAATGCCCAATACCGCAAATAAGTTTCTTCTTCTTTTTCTGCGATGTTTTAGATTCTAAAAAATGGTCAATTTCTAATTTGTTCACGAATTACACTCCTGTATTCAGGTTATGAAACCCCACTGCAATGAACCCACTCAGGAATTCGTATCGCTGTCAGTGCCATCAGATCCCCCCATTTCATGGAACTCCGTTTTCGGAGCCTCAACTTTTTGTTTTTTGACGAACTCAACCAGCTCAGAAATGAGCTCGTCGATTAACTCCTTCCCGCTATCCGTAAGGAATTCACCGCTGCCATTAACATCAACAGCGCTGCTGTAAATTCCCTTGATAGCTTTTACGCCTTCGACATTCCCGTACTCACTGATCGCAAGCCTTTCGAATTATTCTCAATAATCCATCGAGAAGAATCTCTGTTAACTCGACCGTATTAATACCGCCTTTACTGAGCTTAATAACAAGGCAGTTACTCCCTGTTTTTCGCTGGTGGCGTAATAGCGCAGACTTTAAAATTCTGCGGCGGTACGTTTCAATTACGTTGTTTTTCACGGCGTTCAAACTCCGAATCCATCCACGTAGAAACCTGAGCCGATAAATCGAGGCAGAGGCCTGATAAGGAAATTATTTGCTCAATATCCATATCAGTAATGTTCGAGTTAATTAACTCCATTAACTGATAAAGGTTATCTGCTGTGTTTTTAGCGGTTTCGATCGAACTATCTTTGCTAAGCATATTCACACTCCATAAGCTTTGCGCATGAAAAGGTCTATGATATGGCGGTATTCTTCGCCATAGGCAATAAAGAAAAGACATGCCGTTTTGTATGCCGCTTTATCTTTAATGAATGTCATTTTTTAAATAATCCTGTTTTCAGGTTGCAGGAAGCCACACCGTTTAAGGCGTAATTAAATTAAGGGTGTTATTTAATTAATTTTTTCTTCAATTATTTTTAATTCATCACATGCTTTCGATGCATAATCTCGAATGGCGGCAGCTAAATAAGTTTCTTGCCGTTCATTATCTTCATCAGTGAAATATTGTTCACAATAGGCGGTGGTAAGTGCATCTAACTTTCTTGCTGTAATGACTGCATCAAAGAAGAGATCGTCAATTTCACCTATAGATGAACGTGCATCAGCCAGCAGTGTCAATACCAGATAAAGACCTTCACTAGTCTGTTTATCATGTTCACCATTTTCGAAAATATCAGTGATGATTTTCTCTGCCTGGTCAATGGCGTTGTTTGCGGAGATGTTCATTTATTTGCCTCGCCCTTAAAGTCATACTGATTTATATATTCATATGCTTTATCGCTGGTTTTCTGCATTGAACGAATCAAGCAACACAGGTGGTTATCAATTTCTCCATTGTCAGGTGAGTGTTGAAAAATAAACTCCAGAAGTGACGTGTTTTCAACTAATTCAGCTGCGATGGTTTCAAGCATATTAATAGGCGTTATCATTGAAGTTTATCCAATTCATTTTTATGGGCCTCGTTTGCATAGTTGCAGACAAAAGCGAGAAGAATGTCGCTAATTTCTCTATACTCGTCATCATCAACCGCCGATAGCAAACTAGCAGCTTCAACAATCAAGGACATATTCTTGAAGGCATCACAAGGATGGATGGACAACCCTTTGAATGTTTTTATCTTCTGAGACATCTTCTATCACCTCTGAGTCGATTTGATAGAATGATGATAGAACCTGCTATTGCTCTTTGCAATAGGTATTGCTATTTAAATTGCTATTGATTTTTATGTTGTTGATATCAAAAATAAAAAAAATCTATTGCTGGTGTGTTTGTAACAGCATAGTAGAAATAATTGTCATTTAGCCAGTGATCCACCAATACATGAGATATCTAGGATAGGAGTATCGAAACTTGAGAATAAAATGGGCTTTGAAAGGGCGAGTTACTCGCAGAGATCGAGAGGGTAGGGGCGGAGTTCCGATCAGGTAGTCGCCCGTCTGGTTGACTGGTGATTACTATTGTGGGGGAGCGTAGAAAACCCGGCGCACTGGCCGGGTTGAGAATATATTTAGTTTGCTATGCGTGAGTTTTTATTTTCGTTTGCATTATTCACCCATGCTTCCTGTACGTCTGCGGCATGCTGCCGATCACCTTTCCGAAGATGAAAATTTTGTTCATCTCTTCCTTCTCGATTGGTTCCCATGGAAGATAGGTATGGTTGTCAGAGATAACTAAGAGTTTGTCTTTCATCTTTTGTAAGCGCTTAACATGCGATGTGTCATCGTAGATGAACGCGTATATACCGTCGCCATCAAAGTGCTGAACGCTGATATCGACGAAGAGTAAGTCCCCTGGCTCTATGGTGCCAGACATGCTATCACCTCGAACGTTGATGATGCGTATCTGCTCCTGTTTCCGGCCATTAAACATTTGACGGGCATCTTCAACTGAGTATTCCACGGAGCGCAGCACCTCCACGAATTCGCTGTTAATTATGCCCGGGCCAGCACTTACGGTAAGGTCGAGCACGTCAACTCTGAAGATGGCTGGATCTTTTTTGATAGTCATAGGTGGGGGTGGCTGCTGGTCGTCACCTCTCATTGGTCCAGTACCGTTTGATAGCCACTCCGAACGAACACCTAGGGCATTAGCTATTTCAACGATTTTGGTTGTTCCTCTAGCATTCCCGGATGTTATTCGCCATATGGTTGGTTGTGCCATATTCGCCGCTTTAGCTAATTGCCCCTGACTCATACCCATTTCATGCATTGCGTAGTTAAGTCTGTCAGCTAGCGTCTTAAGTGTACTCTCTTGCATATTTATAGCCTCCGCTATCACATTCTAGTCAAGCATGATAAACAAGTCTATTGCTCATTCCAATAGCAATTGCTATTATTGGACCGATAGCAATTGAATGGGATTAGCAAAAAATGAAATCAGCAATTGAAAGAGCTATTGATGCTGCTGGCGGGGTAAATGCTTTAGCTCGCGCTATAGGTGTAAAACAACCATCTGTTTCTCGCTGGAGAAAGGTGGGGGTTGTTGGGGTGGAGCATGTGCCTGATGTAGCAGCCTTAACTGGAATCCCTGCCCATGAACTGAGACCTGATAAACCAAAATTATTCCCACACCCTTCCTCAAAGGTATGACATGTCACAGCGAACCACAGGAGCAGATATGAATATCGCTATTAAAACATTCGATTTTAAATCTGATGCTGGTGAGTTGCTGGCTTCAGTTCGGACCGTCATGGTTGACCAGGCACCGTGGTTTTTTGCTGTCGATGCATGCCAGGCGCTGGGGCTGAGTGACACGAACAAAGCACTTTTGTCGGTTGATGATGAGGATAAACGCGAACACGAACAGTATTCGGGTTCGGGCCGTAAACCGATGCTGGTCAATGAGTCTGGGCTTTACACGCTTATTCTCAAAAGCCGCAAAAAGCAAGCCAGGCGTTTCAAGCGCTGGATCACTGCTGAAGTGCTGCCATCAATTCGCGCGACCGGAGCGTACATCCTTTCACCAAACAGTAGCCTTCCTGATTTTAATGATCCGGCATCCGCTGCCCGCGCCTGGGCAGATGAATATGAAGCGAAAAACAAGGCTATTGGGTATGTACACCGTCAGGCTCAATACATTGAACACCTGGAAAACCTGTTTCAACCAGGCATGACTCCTTTCCAGTTCTGCAAGCAACTCAACGGTGTAAACGTTCAGCAGATTAACACCTTTCTGGCTGATCACAACTGGTTGTACGACGAACGCCCTGACTCTCGCAAAGCCTCGTGGCGGGTTAAACATTATGCCCGTGATTTGTATCTGACCGAGAAGCATCAGCGCGTGGCCCCCGAGGATGCAGAGAGTTTTGACGCTTATAAGCCTGTGCTGAAACGCAAGGGGGCCATCTGGCTTTACCGACACTATCTGAAGGGCAACCTCCCGATGAAGCAAGGCTGGGATGGAAAATTTACCCACGATATTGAGCTGGCAGGTGCTGCATGAGTAGCAAAATTCTCGGTAACGTCTGGGACGCATGCGCTGCTCATGACATTAAGGGAGCCAAACTTGTGATTATGGCACGCCTGGCTGACTACTCGAATGATGATGGTGTCTGCTATCCGAGTGTTGAAACTATTTGCCGCCAGCTGGGGCTCGGGGAAAGCACGGTCAGGACCGCCATTGCAGAACTGGAGTCTTCCGGTTGGCTGCGTCGTGAATCACGTCGTAAAGGTAATCGCAACACGTCCAATCTTTATCATTTGAATGCCGATCGTCTCGAGGCTCTGGCACGCATTGAGAAGGACAAAGTGGCAGCGCTGAAAAAGCAGCGCAGGACTAACGGTTTTCACCCGTCAGATTCTGACCCTTCAAAATCTGAACCGTCAGATTCTGGATGTTCAAACGGTTTTCACCCGTCAGATTCTGACAAAAATGGCGTTTTCACCCGTCAGAATCTGACCCCAGATCCACAAGTAAATTCAAAACATGATCCACAAGTAAATTCAAAACAAGAATCACAAGATATTGGCGCACGTGGGAAAGCCCCTTCTGAAAATCGCTCTTCCAAAGAGAACTATTCCAACGAGTTCGAACAGGCGTGGCAGGCATACCCAAAACGTGCTGGTGGTAACTCTAAGGCCGCTGCCTGGAAAGCCTGGAAAGCGCGAATCAAAGACGGTGTTACCACTGAGGCAATGCTGGCAGGCGTAAGCCGTTATGCCGGGTATGTTCGCGCCACTGGTAGCGAGGGAACTCAGTTCGTCAAACAAGCAGCAACGTTCTTCGGTCCTGATCGGCACTTCGAAGAGGTGTGGCAGCCTCCCGCAGGCAAAACCAACGTACGAACCGGAATGCTCCCTGTATCAGGGTTCAGTGAACAAGATTACGGCCAGTCAGACTGCAACTGGTAAGCAGGAGAAATCACAATGCTGAGTATCAAACAACGTGAAGAAATGGAAGCTCTGGTGGCGAAACGTGAAGGGCTTAGTGAAGAACTGGCTTTCGCTGTAGAGCATAAAAAACCGTGGCAATGGGGAAGCTGGGAGTCAGGCGAAGTCAGCACCTCCACCTGCGAGAAGCATGGCGATTTTGAGCGTATTACCCTCATTGGAAAAGCGTATCGTGGCGTTGAAAATGTTAAGCACTCCCAGTGCCCGGAGTGTGTGAAAGCGGAACTTGCTGACATTGAAGCCAGTCTGCGTGCATTACGAGTAGCCGAACTGATGGACAATGCCGGGATCGCAAGACGATTCGAAGCGTGTGAATTCGATAACTACCAGGCTATCAACCCGGATGCCGCCAAAAATCTCGCAGCCTGTCAGCGCTACACCGCTAGTTGGCCTGATCGCTTGAAAGCTGGAACTGGGCTCGTCATGACCGGCAACTGCGGGACCGGTAAAAACCATCTGGCGGTATCGATGGTTAAAAATATCGTCCGTAATCATCTGGCAAGTGTCGAAGTAACGGATGTTATGCGCCTTACCCGTGCTGTGAAAAGTACATGGCGCCACAATGCTGAGACTACCGAGGAAGAGGTTATTGAGCGGTTCGCCTCTTTGGACTTGCTTATCATCGATGAGGTGGGCGTGCAATTTGGTAGCCCGGCTGAAATGACTATTCTGCAGGAGGTAATCAACGCCCGCTATGAGAGTGTTCTGCCTACAATCCTGATCAGTAACTTGACGTTTGAGCAACTCAAAGAGTCCATTGGCGAGCGTATCGTGGATCGTGTTACCGATGGCGGGCGTAACCGCCTGGCGTTTGGCTGGGAAAGCTACCGCGCAATTGCTGCGGGGGTGACGGCATGACAACTCCTGTATGGAAAAATGATGATCTGGAAGGTGCTGTAATTGGCGCACTATTCCTGCGCAATGCAGATCCTGAGGTTCTTGGCATCATTTCCCGACTGCCGGCAAGCGTATTTTCTGTCCGGCAGTACCGCGATATCTATTCCGGCATCTGTCGGCAGGTTCGCGGAACTGGAGTGATTGACCCACTGCTGCTTTGTGAAGTCATGCCAGAGCACAGCGCAATAATTCTCGAATCCAGCAGCATTACCTGGGCGAAGTCCTCGCTGGTTTATTACGTCTCAGTCTTGGAGCGCAACGCCGCTGTCCGTGATGCTGAAGCTGTAATTGAAAAAGCCCTGGCGGGGATACGAAGCGCCGCTAATGGCGAGAATGCAGTAGAGGCCCTGAAATCCGCACAGGATGCTATGGCTGCAATTTCGCTTACTCCCGATACCGTTCAACCTGTCCACATTGACGATGTGCTAACGGCTGTTGTTGAGCGCGCAGATGCCCGGCATCAGGGGATGGAAGAAGCAAAAAGCCTGCTTACCGGCATTGAAGAGCTTGATGCCAAAACTGGCGGTATAGAACCAACCGATCTCGTATTCATTGCCGCGCGGCCATCAATGGGGAAAACAGAGCTGGCACTCGACATCATCGATAAGGTGTCAGAGCAGGGGCATGGCGTCCTGTTTTTTAGCATGGAGATGGCGAATATCCAGATCGGCGAACGCATGGTGTCAGCTGCCGGGGGTATGTCGGTATCACGCCTCAAAGATGTTGCGAAATTCCAGGACGAAGACTGGGCCAGATTGTCAACTGGCGTAGGTCGCCTTACGGGCAGAAATATATGGATGGTCGATGCCACAGACCTTACGCTTGAGCAGATCCAGCAAACGGCAACCAGTCATCAGATTGCCCACCCGGAAATCGCGCTGGTGGTTATTGACTACCTGTTGCTGATTAAGATCCAGAGCACTTCCCGCTATGACCTCGCTGTAGGTGAATTATCGAAAGGCCTGAAGCGGCTGGCAAAAACAAATCGTACCCCCGTTCTGGCTTTGAGTCAGCTTTCTCGAGGCGTGGAGTCCCGCCCTAATAAACGCCCAATGAACTCCGATCTGAAGAACTCCGGCGAGATAGAGGCCGACGCCGATATCATCCTGATGCTCTATCGTGATGAGGTGTACAACCCTGAATCCCCGGCGAAAGGCATAGCTGAAATTAACATCACCAAACAGCGAAATGGCGTACTGGGGACGGTTTACCGTCGTTTCTACAACGGGCATTTCCTTCCAATTGACCAGGATGAGGCGAAGAGCAAATCAGCACCTCAGCAAAAACCACAACCCCGCCGCTATGCGAAACCCTAAGGAGCCCGTAATGGATCGTCTTATTCGCGAAATGTCATACCTCTTAACCAGAAAGCGCTTTATGCAACTGCAAGAGACTGCTCATGGAATTGCAACTGGCTGTAGCGATCAACCTGAGTGCTTTGGGTTTATTATCGACGCCGTTGAAGATTTTCTGGAAGGGGTTCCCGACAACCAGCTTTATCATGAGAAGCCCCTCATGCACTACATGGTGATGCGAAGTTTAGCCCTATGGGATGCAGGCGAAAAACTAACTGATGTTCAGTGGACTCAGCCGGGATGGCTTGACGCTGCAGGGAAGGGGGACACTATTCAATGAAACTCGAATCTTCTCTAAAGCACTTTAGCCCTCAGGGTATGCACATCAGTGACAGCGTAAAAGGCACATCTCCGGATCGTATCACCGGCACTGATGTGATGGCGGCCATTGGCACCACCAGCAGCCGTGCGCGCTTCGGCCTGGCGGCGTTCTTCGGTAAAGCAGGAATCAGCAAAACGGATGAACAGCTCGCAGTTCAGGCGCTGGCGCGATATGCGATGGACGCCGCACCGAAGAATGTTCGCAAAGCAGCTGGTGGGCAGTTCGGATGGTGCATGCAGATGTTGGCACAATTTGCCTTTGCTGAGTATTCCCGTTCGGCGGCTACCAGCGTGACGTGTCACACCTGCAGTGGTACCGGGCGAACAACCCGCGAGCAAATTACCCGCAAAGTTTCGTACCCATGGGGTAAAGCGCCATATTGGGCTAACCGCTCTCGTGCCGTTCGTCCGTCTGACTGGGAGCATTGGACTGAGGTAACAGAGGTTGTACCGGCTATCTGTGATATTTGCGAAGGCAAGGGAACAATCAGCGCCCGCTGTCGGTGTGGTGGTAAAGGAGAGGTGCTCGACCGCAAGGCCACAAGCGAGCGCGGCGCGCCGGTGTTTAAAACCTGTGAGCGCTGCAGTGGAAACGGATTCTCTGCGGTGCCGTCTACTGCGGCCTATAAAGCGATACTGAAGCGCGTCCCTGATCTGCACGTGAGAACATGGACCCGTAACTGGAAGCCATTTCTGGAGGTATTGGTAAGCATCTGCCAGCAGGAGGAAGGTAAAGCAGCTAGTGAATTTCAGAGGGCAACCAGTACACGGGAAGAAAACAGCAAAGTTTAGGTTTTTAGCAACACAAAGCTTGATTTTGTCCGAAGTTGTCGTGTATGATTCTAATCATGCGGAGTAACGCCTGAAAGATTTTAACAAGAAGCCCCTTTCGGGGCTTTTTCATTATTTAAGCCAATTTAAAAAGCTCATAAAGTTTTGAAACTCAATTTCTTCTGCTGTCGTGGAATATTTTATTTTATTGGCGATAGGCATTAGGTTCTTTTTAGTTAAGAACTTGCCGGCTTGATGTTTTAGGTTTTTAAGTTGTTTGATCCGTTCTTCAATTGTGTCGGCGATTCTGGCAACTTCAGCAATCTCAGGGCTCGGCGCTGTTGATAGATCAATGGCGCTTATTTTTTTGATATCTTCATTCATTGATACAAATAAGTTGCGAAGATTATTCTCTGGTAACAGTACGTGGCTGAATGATACTTTCCCCATGTCGTATTCGCTCGTTGCCTCACCGGATTCCCGCATATGTTTATTCATCGCAAAAAGAATGGTTCTGGTCTTCTTATCAGTTTCAACTTCTGAAAGAGTCACAATGCTAGTCTGCGTTTTTTCTAAAAGGCGGATTTCTGCAGCTCCAAGCCGGCCAGAAAAGTTGGAGTTTTTACTTTTTTCGATAGCAAACGAAAGATAATCAATAGTGGGCTTGGCGCTTCGTAGTGCTTCAATGTTTTTTTGCCATGCATCACATTTATCTTTTGCGCTACTAAGAATTTCTCGGTTCGTTTCAAGTTGCATGAATTTATTGAAACTGAGAACATTTTCACCAAATTCAACTCCAAATTCGTTTTTTCCACATTTGTTGCCGATGTTGGTTTCTATACCGCTTGAGGTTTTGACGATGTAACCCATTTGATGTGGCTGGTTGCATCCTGTTAAACCACAGTGGATTTCTTCCTTAAATTTATAGTAACCAATAATCTCCTCAAACTGATGATCGCCTTTTGCTATTTTGGCAACAAAGGTTGGTCTCGAAGTGATTAACGCCCAGTCGTCAACTTTTTCACTGCCATTTTCTGTTCGAAGAAAAATCATGAATCGCTCCATTCGATAGTGGACCGTTTATTTTATCGCCATGCAATTGAGATCACCATATCTGAGTTTCAATTTTAAATCTGATTCGCTTGGCGGCCTTCTTTCCCCTCATATTGAGAGGATTCACAGCATTGAGGGGGACCGATGTCCGATCCGATTTCCGGCACTGGCTTAGCTGGTGCCGCTCTGACGGGTGCAAGTATCTATGGCTTGCTTACAGGCACCGATTATGGTGTGGTATTTGGCGCATTTGCAGGTGCCGTATTCTACATCGCCACAGCAGCTGATATGAGTGCAACCCGCCGGCTGGCATATTTCATAGTGTCGTATATCGCCGGGATCTTATGCTCTGGGCTGGTAGGCTCAAAGTTATCTGCCTGGACCGGTTACAGTGATAAGCCTCTGGACGCTATCGGTGCTGTAATTATTTCTGCATTAGCCGTCAAAATCCTGACGTTCCTGAACAACCAGGATATCGGCTCGCTGGTGGCGCTGATAACGCGCCGGGGAGGTTCAGGTGGTACTAAATGATCCAACTGCAACATTAAACGCTCTGCTCTGCGCCGGGGTGGTGATTACCCTGATGTTTTATCGTCGTGGTGATTCACGCCACCGTCCGTGGGTTTCGCGTTTAGCCTGGCTGATTACGGTCACTTACAGCGCTGTGCCGCTGGCTTATCTGTGTGGCATTTATCCTCATTCCTCATGGGCCACTATTGGGGCCAATATTATTTTCCTTTCCGTGCTGGTGGCCGTCAGAGGCAACGTTGCGCGCCTGGTTGATCATCTGAGGCAATAATGTACCAATCACAATTTCAAAAGGCGGCTGGCATTAGCGCCGGGCTCGCTTCACGCTGGTTTTCACATATCGATGCTGCCATGAAGGAATTCGGTATCACGGCACCGCTCGATCAGGCCATGTTCATTGCACAAATGGGGCATGAGTCAGGTGGGTACACCCGGCTGGTGGAAAGCCTGAACTATGCGGCGGAAAACCTTGTCCCCAACTTCGGCAGTCACCGCATTACCCACCAGCAGGCCGCTGCACTCGGCAGAACGGCAACGCAACCGGCAAATCAGAAAGCGATAGCCAATCTGGTTTACGGCGGTGAGTGGGGCAAAAAGAACCTGGGCAACCTGGTTGCTGGTGATGGCTGGAAATATCGCGGTCGCGGCCTGAAGCAAATCACCGGGCTCAGCAATTACCGCAACTGTGGCCACGCGCTGAAGTTGGACCTTGTAACCCAGCCTGAATTGCTGGAACAGGATGAATATGCTGCTCGCTCAGCTGCATGGTTCTATGTCTCGCACGGATGCCTGCTCCATTCCGGCGACGTGGAGCGCGTCACGCTGCTTATCAATGGCGGACGTAACGGGCTGGATAAACGCCGCGCGCTGTTTAACCTGGCAAAATCTGTGCTGATGTGAGGTCACTATGGGACTTGAAATGATTATTGGCCTGGTTGTTGCAGCGCTGGCTGCAATTGCAGGTGCTTTTGGTCTGGGTAAATCACGCGGTACAAGTATCGCCGAAACAAAAGCGGACCAGCAACGCACTGAAGAACGTGCAACAGCTACTGAAGCTGTTGCTGAACGCCGGGTAGAGACAACAAAAGGAGCCAGGGATGTACAGCAGACTGTTAATCATCTTCCTGATGACGATGTTGACCGCGAGTTGCGCGAAAAATTTACCCGCAAAACCCGAAGTAACGGACACGGCCTGTGACTGGGTAAGCATCATCTACCTTACTGAGCACGATATTGCTGTGCTGGATAAACAGACGAAGCGGGACATATTGGCGCACAACAAATCAGTGCAGGCTAACTGCATGAAGGAGCCAGGCCGTGAACGTAGAGAACCTAAGTAACGCGCATTACATCTATAACGGAATGAAAGAGCTACAGCGACAGAAAGGCATGCTGGAAAGTGGTGATGGGCTTGGTGTGACAATCCAGTCTACCTATCAGGATAAAGCCTTTCTCGATGCTATTCGCCCACATGCAGTGGCTGAACTTGATCGCCGTATAGAGGAAAAGAAAGCCGTGCTGGTTAGTTTTGGCATCTCATTCACTTAAGGAAGCCTGCGGAGGTTATATGCGTCTCACTGTATTAGATGACGATCCCGGCAGGAAGATTAATCTCGGTGTAGAGAGATACGCTGTTTTTCTCGATGGTATTGAGGTTAAGCATGTCTTCACTGCTGACGATGAGAAGGGCGAAGTAATCGCCGCCGTTACCGATGGGCGTGGTTACATGACAGCAGATAACGGTGAAGTGAAGCGGCATACGCTTTACGGTTCCGTGAGGATTGAACCATGCCAGCGTTAATCCCTCGCGCATGTCGCAAGAGAGGTTGTCCCGGTACGACTACGGACCGTTCAGGCTACTGTGAGCAGCATCGCAATGAGGGCTGGCAACAGCATCAGCAGGGTAAGAGCCGCCATGAGCGTGGCTACGGCGGCAAGTGGGACATCAAACGCGCCCGCACCCTGAGGCGTGATAATCATCTGTGTCAGAACTGCCTGCGTAGTGGACGTGCTGTCGCGGCCACAACCGTTGACCATATCAAGGCTAAGGCACATGGGGGTACCGATGATGATTCGAACCTTGAATCCATTTGTTATGCCTGCCATAAATCCAAGACGGCTGTTGAACGGCTGAAGCGCTTTTAAATATTGAGGTGAACATGACTGGATCATCGAATGATTCAGGGCTTTCGCACGCCCATACCATCTGTGTAGTGGATAGATGCGGGTTATCGGTACGGTCCCGCAATAGCCCGTATTGCGAGAAGCACTACATGCGCGTTAGGCGCCATGGCTCTACAGAGAAACTTAGCACCAGGAAGAATGGCAAGCTGGTGCACACTGGAGGGTATCTCCTGGTGTATGCGCCAGATCATCCTTTGGCATGCGGTAGTTCACGGGTTTATGAGCATCGCAAGGTTTATTACGACAAATATGGCGCTGGTCCATTTAGTTGCCACTGGTGTGCCAAGACTGTGGGCTGGGACACTCTTCACATCGATCACCTCGATGACTGTAAGACCAACAACAAGCCCGACAATCTTGTGCCAAGTTGCCCCGTATGTAACCAGAAGCGAGGCGTAGACAAGATGAGAAGGGCAATGCGTGAGAACTCAAGTCGCAGATATACCGCTCATGGTAAGACGATGTGTCTTAATGAATGGGCTGATTATCTGGGGATTTCCCGGAACTCGATTGAGTACCGACTCAGGGCGGGATGGGATATAAACAAGGTGTTCAGCCCTCGGATTGGTAACAGCGGACCACCAAGCCGGAAGTTGGCGAAAATCGGGCATGAAGCTGTTAAATGATATCTATTCCCATTTGAATGACGACAGGGAGGGGGGGGATCAAATCCCTGTAGGCCAAGGCCCAAAGGACCGCCGCCTAGCCTTTCTTCACATCGCCGCAGGTTAGAAAACTTTTTTTGGGGTCCCCCAGCTGATGATTAATAGGAGTTTTCGATTATGTCAGGACCGCCGAAAACCCCTACCCATCTGCGTTTGGTGAGGGGTAACCCATCCAAACGACCGATCAACAATAACGAGCCGCAGCCACCTAAAGGGGTCCCCCCAGTTCCCAAGCATTTCGACAAGCAGGGGAAGTACTGGTTTAAGCGGATGGCTGAAGAACTTGATGCCATTGGCGTCATATCTCAGCTGGATGCCAGGGCTCTGGAGTTGCTGGTAGAGGCATATACGGAATACCGCCATCATTGTGAAACGCTGGATCGGGAAGGTTATACCTATGCGGTATACAGCGATGATGATGCTGATGAAGGGAAAGAGCGTGAAATACGCATGATCAAGCCGCATCCGGCAGCCATGATGAAAGCTGATGCCTGGAAGCGACTTCGCGCGATGTTAGCGGAGTTTGGTATGACTCCTTCCAGCAGGTCTAAGGTCAGTAAAGACAAACCAGACGATGATGATCTGTTAAGTCAATTTCTTAATTCGAGGGACTGATGGCTAAAGTTTCTGATGGCATACGTTATGCCGAACGCGTCGTTGCCGGGGAAGTTATCGCCTGTGAATTTGTCCGTCTTTCCTGTCAGCGATTTCTTGATGATCTGAAGCACGGTGAAGAACGTGGCATCTATTTCAGCGAGCCCCGCGCACAACATATCCTCAATTTCTATAAATTCGTGCCCCATGTTAAAGGAGCACTGGCAGGCCAGCCGATTGAGCTGATGGACTGGCATGTTTTCATTCTGATCAACATCTTCGGTTTTGTTATCCCCCTGGTAAATGAAGAAACAGGCGAAATTGTGCTGCGTAATGATGGCAGTAGCCGTCCTGTGATGGTCCGCAGGTTTCGCACGGCATATAACGAGGTAGCCCGTAAAAACGCCAAGTCGACATTATCCTCTGGCGTTGGTCTCTATATGGCTGGCGCCGATGGTGAGGGCGGGGCAGAGGTTTATTCCGCAGCGACAACGCGGGATCAGGCTCGCATCGTTTTTGAAGATGCGAAAAACATGGTTAAAAAAGCGAAACCCACACTGGGGCGACTGTTTGAGTTCAATAAACTGGCGATCTACCAGGAGCAGACAGCATCAAAGTTTGAGCCACTTTCTTCTGATGCCAACAATCTGGATGGTCTCAATATCCATTGTGGCATCGTCGACGAACTTCATGCGCATAAAACCCGTGATGTCTGGGACGTTCTGGAGACTGCAACCGGCGCACGATTGCAGTCTCTTCTGTTTGGCATAACGACAGCCGGGTTTAACAAAGAAGGGATTTGTTACGAGCTGCGCGATTATGCCATTAAGGTGCTGCGTGGCTATAACAGCGAAGTGGAAGGCGCGGTGAAGGATGATACCTTTTTCGCCATTATCTTCACGCTGGATAAGGATGATGATCCGTTTGATGAAACGGTCTGGCAAAAGGCTAACCCCGGACTCGGTATCTGTAAGCGCTGGGATGACCTTCGCCGTCTGGCTAAGAAGGCCAAAGAACAGGTTTCCGCCAGGGTTAACTTTTTCACCAAACACATGAATATCTGGGTGACCGCTGAGTCAGCCTGGATGGACATGATTAAGTGGGAAAACTGCGAGTTTATCGCCCCCCGTCATGAGCTGAGAACTTACCCGATGTGGGCTGGCGTGGATCTGGCCCACAAGATTGATATTTGCGCTGCGGTAAAACTCTGGCGGGCAGATAACGGCCATGCGCACGCAGACTTTAAATTCTGGTTACCAGAAGGGCGACTGGAAAAATGTTCCGCTCAAATGGCGCAGATGTATCGCAAATGGGCTGAGCTTGGGAAGCTGGAACTGACCGATGGTGATGTTATTGATCATGCGCAGATTAAAGCAGATTTTCTGGAATGGATTAGCGGCGAAAACCTGAAGGAAACAGGGTTCGACCCCTGGAGCGCAACGCAGTTTAGCCTGGCTCTGGCAGAAGAGGGTGTACCGCTGGTGGAGGTTCCGCAGACGGTCAGAAACTTTTCTGAGTCAATGAAAGAGGTGGAGTCTCTGGTTTATGGCGGGCGTTTTCATCACAGCAATCATCCGGTTATGAACTGGATGATGTCTAACGTCACCGTCAAGCCTGACAAAAACGACAATATTTTTCCGAACAAATCCACGCCAGAAGCGAAAATAGACGGGCCTGCCGCCTTGTTTACCGCAATGAGCCGCATGCTTGTAAACGGCGGCGAACAACAGGACAGCCTCTCTGACCATCTGGAAAGTTACGGCGTCCGTTCATTATAAAGAGGCAGTTATGATCCTGATGATTCTCGCCCCGCTGATCGGGGTGATGGGCGCTATTTTGCTTTCGTTTGGTGTATGGATGATTTATCCGCCAGGAGGTTTAATCAGTGCCGGTATGCTTTGCCTTATCTGGTCATGGCTGGTTTCCCGCACGCTTTCGCTGGCCGGGAAAACATTGCGAGGGGGGACTGACTGATGTTTTTCCCCGGAATGTTCAAAAAAAGTGATGCCCCTGTCACTACTGCGGCAGAACTCGCTGAAGCAGTGGGAATGACTTACGACACCTATACAGGGAAAAGGGTAAGCAGCCAGAAAGCCATGCGGCTTACAGCGGTTTTCGGTTGCATCCGTGTTCTTGCTGAGTCGATGGGCATGCTGCCCTGTAACCTTTACAAGATAACCGGAAACAGTAAACAAAAAGCGACTTCCGAAAGGCTGCATAAATTACTGACGATGAAGCCAAATGATTACATGACCCCCCAGGAGTTCTGGGAACTGGTCATTGTCTGTCTTTGTCTTCGCGGTAATTTTTACGCCTACAAAGTTAAAGCGC
Organism: Pseudocitrobacter sp. 2023LY-00077; assembly: GCF_055796175.1. Lineage (NCBI taxonomy): Bacteria > Pseudomonadati > Pseudomonadota > Gammaproteobacteria > Enterobacterales > Enterobacteriaceae > Pseudocitrobacter > Pseudocitrobacter sp. 2023LY-00077. The sequence continues at coordinate 23,534 of NZ_JBSPEI010000028.1, forward strand.
TTGGCGAGGTGGTGGAGCTTCTTCCCATTGACCCTGGGTGTGTTGAACCAAAGCTTAACAGCCAGTGGCAGCCGGTTTACCAGGTAACATTCCCCGATGGCTCAACAGATGTGCTTGGGCAGGATGATATCTGGCATGTCAGAACGCTTACCTTTGACGGGCTGGTGGGACTGAACCCTATAGCCTATGCAAGAGAAGCAATATCTCTGGGAATGGCAACAGAGGAACATGGGGCGCGGTTGTTCTCAAATGGCGCGGTTACCTCCGGCGTACTCCGTACTGAACAAACGCTCACTGATGCTGCTTACGCAAGGCTGAAAAAAGATTTTGAGGATCGTCACCTCGGGCTGAGCAACGCGCACCGACCAATGATTCTCGAAATGGGACTGGACTGGAAGTCAATGGCTCTCAATGCGGAAGACAGTCAGTTCCTTGAGACCAGAAAATTCCAGCTGGAGGAAATATGCCGCCTGTTCCGGGTGCCGATGCACATGGTGCAGAACACTGACCGCTCGACGTTTAACAATATTGAAAATCTCGGCATGGGGTTTATCAATTATTCACTCGTTCCGTATATGACCCGTATTGAGCAGCGAATCAACATCGGGCTGGTGAAGGAATCAAAGCAGGGTGTGTACTACGCAAAATTCAATGCCGGCGCATTGCTGCGCGGGGATATGAAGTCGCGATTTGAGGCGTATTCAACAGGCATTAACTGGGGTATTTACTCACCAAATGACTGCCGGGAACTTGAAGAACTTAACCCACGCGCAGGCGGAGATATTTACCTTACGCCAATGAACATGACGACGAAGCCGTCAGACAGCAGCAAGAACAAAACAACCGAGGAACAACATAATGCCGATGACTAAACAGCGGCTGGATATTCCGCTACAGCTAAAGTCTGTCAGCGACAGCGGGGAGTTTGAAGGCTATGGCTCTGTTTTTGGCGTAAAGGACAGCTACGATGATGTTGTTGTGCCAGGCGCTTTTTCGGCCTCCCTTCAGGCATGGAAAGAAAAGAATGCTCTCCCTGCATTACTCTGGCAGCACCGTATGGATGAGCCCATCGGTATTTACACTGAGATGAAAGAGGATGAGGTTGGCCTTTATGTTAAAGGCCGGTTACTTATTGATGACGACCCCCTTTCGAAACGCGCACACGCCCACATGAAGGCCGGTTCTTTAACCGGCCTTTCTATTGGTTACATGCTGAAAGACTGGGAGTACGACCGTGTTAAGGGCGTGTTCCTTCTCAAAGAGATCGACCTGTGGGAAGTCAGTCTCGTCACGTTTCCGTCGAACGATGAAGCGCGTGTAAGTGATGTCAAAAGCGCATTTTCCCGCGGAGAAATCCCTTCTCAAAAAAGTATTGAACGAGTCCTGCGCGATGTTGGGCTCTCACGCACCCAGGCTAAAGCATTCATGGCCGGGGGTTATAGCTCACTTTCACAGCGTGATGTTGATGAAGTGAGTACCGCACTGGATGCACTGAAAAACATCAAATTTTAATCAGGAGTTAATTATGTCAGTTGACGTTAAAGACGTAGAGCAGGTCGCGCAGGAACTGCAGGCGAAGTTTGATGCGTTCAAAGAAAAGAACGATAAGCGCCTGGAAGCAGTTGAACAGGAAAAGGGCAAGCTGGCGGGGGAGGTTGAAACCTTAAACGGCAAGTTGTCTGAACTGGATGAGCTTAAATCTGCGCTGGAAGAGGAACTGAAGCAGGTTAAACGTCCAGCCGGTGGTTCTCAGAGCAAAGCCGCAAGCGAACATAAAACCGCTTTCATTGGCTTTATGCGCAAGGGTAAAGATGACGGGCTGCGCGAACTTGAACGCAAAGCTCTGCAGGTAGGTGTGGATGAAGATGGTGGCTATGCCGTGCCGGAAGAGCTGGATCGCACGATCCTTAATCTTCTGAAAGATGAAGTGGTGATGCGCCAGGAGGCGACAACCATCACAGTCGGCGGCGCTAACTATAAAAAACTGGTTAATCTCGGCGGTACGGCTTCCGGCTGGGTTGGTGAAACTGATACCCGCCCGGAAACCGATGCGTCTAAACTCGGTCAGATTGAGCCGTTCATGGGAGAAATTTACGGTAACCCGCAGGCGACTCAAACCATGCTGGATGATGCCTTTTTCAATGTCGAAGACTGGATCAACAGCGAACTGGCAATTGAGTTTGCAGAGCAGGAAGAAATCGCCTTTACCAGCGGTAACGGGACGAAGAAGCCGAAAGGTTTTCTGGCATACGCTTCCACGCTTGATCCGGACAAGACTCGTGCATTTGGTACTCTCCAGCACATTCTCTCTGGCGCTGCGGCAGGCGTAACGGCTGATGCGATCATCAAACTGGTCTACACACTGCGTAAAGTGCATCGTAATGGCGCTAAGTTCATGATGAACAATAACAGTCTGTTTGCTATCCGAATCCTGAAAGATTCAGAAGGCAACTACCTGTGGCGTCCTGGTCTGGAACTGGGTCAGCCTTCCTCTCTGGCCGGGTACGGTGTGGCAGAGAACGAACAGATGCCGGATATCGCTGCTGATGCTAAAGCAATTGCATTTGGCAATTTCAAGCGTGGTTACACCATTGTTGACCGCATCGGCACCCGCATTCTTCGTGACCCCTACACCAAAAAACCATTCGTTGGTTTCTACACCACCAAACGAACCGGGGGAATGCTGGTGGATTCTCAGGCCATTAAACTGCTGCAGATCGGCACTGGCGCTTAATTCTCTGGGGCTTCGGCCCCGATTTTTCGAGGTAATTTATGCCTGAATTATTGCGTGAACTTAAGTGGTCCCCAGATGGTTGTATTGTCGAATCCATTCCCGCAGGGGTGTATTCGGACGGTGAGCTACCTGCCCGCGCTGAGGAAATTGCTGCCGAACTTGGCATTATTAAATTTGGTGGTGGCGATGTTCATGTCGCTGCAGAGTCAGATCCAGAGCCAGCGGTAACAAAACGCGGGAAAACCAAATGAAGCCATCCATACAAGAGCTTCGCTACCAATGCCGCATCGACAGTGATGACGATGCCGAAGATGTAATGCTGGAACTGTACCTTAACGCCTCTCTGAAACATGCCGAAAAAATTGTTAATCGCCATCTTTATGATGACGCTGTTCCGGAAGATGACCCGGATGGACTGGTAATTGATGACGATGTCAAGCTGGCCCTGATGTTGCTGGTATCGCACTGGTATGAGAACAGAGAGCCAGTAAGTCACGACAGCGTCAATACTATTCCATTTGGTGTTGAGGCAATTCTCAAACAGCACCGCAAAAGACCGGGAACGTAGGAGGGAGTATGCAGGTAGGTCGATTACGCCATCGCGTTACTATCCTGAACTATGTTGCTGTGCGTGATACAACGGGGCAACTGATTGAAGAGTGGCAGGAGGGAAAGACCATATGGGCGGAAGTGTTGGGTATCAGTGGCAGGGAGCAGTTGCAATCGGGTGCGGAAACGGCGCAGGCAACGATCCGGGTGTGGGTCCGTTTCCGGCGTGATGTGACTGCTGCATCAAGATTAAAGGTGCTGACAGGGCCATTCAAAGGCGCGGTACTGAATATCATTGGTCCTCCCATACCCGACAGTAAAGCCACCAGGCTGGAAATACTCTGTAAAAATGGAGCGGAAAAATGATTGATATCAGTCTGGATTTTTCTGGTCTTGAAGCGATTTCCCGCGATCTGGAGTTACTGAGCAGAGCCGAAAACAACAAAGTCCTGCGTGATGCCACGCGAGCTGGTGCTGAGGTTCTGAAAGACGAGGTGATAGCAAGAGCGCCTGAACGAACCGGCAAGCTGAAGAAAAACGTTGTGGTGCTGACGCAGCGATCACGTAAACGCGGTGATATTTCATCCGGTGTTCATATTCGTGGTCGAAACATGCGAACGGGTAACAGCGATAATTCAATGAAAGCCTCCGATCGACGTAACGCGTTTTACTGGCGATTTGTCGAAATGGGTACAGTGAATATGCCCCCACATCCTTTTGTCCGTCCTGCGTTTGATACCCGCGAAGAACTGGCGGCGCAGGTTGCTATGAAACGCATGAACCAGGCCATTGATGAGGTGTTGAGTAAATGACGGAAGATGACCTTTATCTTTTGCTGAAGCCTCTGGCCGGTGGACAAGTTTATCCTTACGTTGCCCAGCTTGGCAGTGATGGTCAGCCCTCGATATCGCCGCCATGGGTGATTTTTTCACTTATTTCTGATGTGACCGCTGATGTTCTTTGTGGACAGGCCGAATCAGGGATATCGGTCCAGGTGGATGTTTACTCACTGACTCTCAAAGAGGCGCGGAATCTTCGTGATATGGCGCTTCAGGCGGTTAAGCCACTCAATCCCACCAATATAAGCAAAACTCCTGGTTATGAACCAGAGAATCGGTATTACCGGGCGACGCTGGAATTTCAGGTTACTGTCTGACACATCCATTAACTCACAGACCCGCTACAGCGGGTTTTCTATTTTCAGGAGACAAATATGTCCTCACTGTATGAAAAATCGCAACTGACGAAGATCCTTATTTCCTCCTTGACAGCCACCAAGGAAACGATGGACTCCGCAACCTTGCTCGATCTGAGTTGCACCATCAAAGAAATTCAGTTCACTGGTGGCCAGAAGCAGGATATCGACGTAACAACGCTTTGCTCTACCGAGCAGGAGAACATCAACGGCCTGCCTTCTCCGTCAGAAATCT
>NZ_JBSPEI010000029.1:0-27703 GCF_055796175.1 Pseudocitrobacter sp. 2023LY-00077
AACATATTTGTAATCGTGTCTGAATAAGGTGCTGTTGGCAGCGTGGAACCTAGCCCAAAATCCCCCACCGATAGGATATAGCCGGAAGCGCTTAAGACATCTCTTGTAGCACTACTTCCTAAACCGAGGTTTGTGCGAGCGTCTGCGGCTGTCTTTGCGCCGGTTCCCCCCTGTGCAATACTCAGTGCTGTAGTTAACCCTTTCAGCTCTGTGATATCGCTGTTTGCCCCTTTACGGGCGAGGCCGCCGATGGCTGGAATGCTGAGGCTGGTGCCGTTGATTGTCACAGTGACCAGCTGGTTCGCTGAGGTGCTGGCGAACGTCTCCCATGCTCCGATATTCTCGTCATACTCATTAATGAGCTGAGACATACTCTGCGCCAGGCCATCGACTGAGAGGCTGTCGGTAACGAGGATGCCGTACTTCTGTCCGCTCAGTGCCGGTGACGCAGCCGGGGTAACAGTTAACGATGTGCCGCTGTTGATAGCGGTAATCTGAAACATCTGGACCGGGTTAGAGAGCGCAATAATGGTCTGGCTCACGCGAATCTGGCTCGCCGCTGCTGTCCAGTTCGTCCCGGTGCCGGTTGCGGTATTCCCGTTGATGCTGATGGTTCCGGTGTTATAAATCATTATTTACTCCAGGCATAAAAAAACCCGCCGGAGCGGGTTTGAAGTTTAATAAATGTTTGAACCGACTATATCGTTATAGATTCGGCAGAATAGCGAATGGGATCTTTAGGCCGTATGGCTTTAAGGTATTTGCCCACGACACCTGATTTCGATTTATCCAGACAGCCTGCAGCGTGCCTCCCGAGAATTTAAAAAACAAACCTGAATATCCGGAAACAGTACCGTCTGTATTGAGATTCCCCGGACAATCGCTTGCCAGTAACCAGCTGTTCGTTCCAATGCTTTGTGAATAGGCTGTGTTATCTAAATCATAATTTGCAGGTATTTCAAAGAAGCCTGTCACGCGCGGTATTTTTGCAGCTGTCACGGCTGACCAGACAAGCTTTCCCTGTGCGTTGAACACATCGACATAGCCACTTGTAGTTGTGACATCATAGCCAGTACGAGCCATTGTTCCCGCATTAGCCGTCATGTAAGGATAACCGAAGATAACCTTCGCATTGTTATTGAACTTGAACCACTGCAAATCGTTATTGTAAGGAAAGGGGTTTATTGCAAATCCCATATCCGTACCGTTGCCAAGTGATGTTGAAATTTCGAAATAGCCAGTATCGGAAATGGTAGAGTAAACTTTTGAATCACGATAATAAGTACCGTAAAAGTCAGAGTCGACCACCTTCGCGCCTGCTGTATTAAAGGACTGGAATCCGCTCATATGAATGCATACACATTAACAGTCACTGTATGGGCATAAGCATATTTTAAAAGAATAAATGTTCTTATCCCTCCATCGTATGCCCGACAGTAGTAATATCCAATTTCACGGCCCGCTGATACCGATACTGGCACCGCAAAGTAACCAGCTGCTGTTGCACCTGCATAACTTGTGGTAACGACCGTCGCACTTGCAGGGACTGAAATAACCAGAGAGCCCACATAACGACAATTATAATCACCAATGTCAGCGACAAGATTGCCTGATGCATCCCAGCATTGTACCCCTTGAGGCATAATCAACTCCTTACCATAAGCCCATACGAACGCGCAACACGTTGTTGTTATCGTAAATCTGAATCAATGTATTACTGATAACCATCCGACCGGTTCCCGCGCTGCCATTTATATAAAATGTTCCGGCTTTATTGATGTGCCAGCCGGTGGTGTTCGCGACATAGTTATTGGACTGAATGTAGTTACCGATTTTGGCGTTGCTGATAGTTCCATCACCGATTACCGTATCCCGGATTATCGTCTGCCCATTCTGAATAACGAACGGTAGCGTCGTTACACCGCCTACAGCAGTGGTCACTGCAAAGCGGTCCGCCAGGAATACCACCTGCGACTGCATGCCGCTGGGCGTGTTCTCAACGCCGATCCCCATGCCCGCCGCGTAGTATTGCCCGTTGCTGGCCAGGCCGACTTTGATTGAATACAGCGCGGATAGATCACCGTTGATACCTGCAATGGCCTGGGCGTTCGTCGTGATGGATGAGGTATGCCCTTCCACCGTTGCGGTGATGGCGTTGATTTGTGTGGCCGTCGCCTGCTGATAATTCGAAACAGTCTGGCTCAGGCTGTTAATCGAGGATTTATTACCGGCGACGTCCGTTTGCAGACTTAACAGCGATTGAGCAGTGGCCTCCTTCTCATCGACGATAACCTGATCGATACGGTCCAGTTGCGCGCTGTTTCCGGCAACCGTGGCTGAGAGCGTTTTCCGCGTGGCGACCTGCGCCAGGTTGCCCTGAATAATCGCGATGGCGGAGTTCTTCATCTGCCCGGTCACGCCGTCCATACTTAGCGCGATTTCATCGATTTTAACTGCGGCTTGCGCCAGCCCGTCAGCGTTCTCCTGAATCTCTTTGGCCTGTTGCTCAAGGTCATCGACAGCCTGTTTAATATCATCAGCCATGCCAGCGACTTTCTCACTGGTGTCGACGGCATTCTCAATCAGGTCCTTAAACACCTCGGAATCTTTCATATCCTCCAGGATGGAATCCGTGATATCCGAAACATCGACGCTCGCCTGCCCGCGGACAAAATCTGTAAACCCAGACTCATTGCCTGTTCTGTCCACCAGCTGCGCGCGGTACCAGAATATTTGCCCCGCCTTCAGGCCCATCTGCTGATACTTGCGCTGCGGGTAAGATACGTCGGCCAGAAGCATCGCATCGTCTTCTGTTCCGGTCAGGCTGTACTGAATTTCCGTCTTCAGCGTGTCATCGGTGTTCTCCGGGAATCCCCAGTTCAACTCAATACCGAATACCACGTTTTCGGAAGCGGTGAAGCCAACTGGCTTCGGTGGATTGCCTACCTTACCCGTCAGCGTTTTCTCTTCCGAATAGCCCCATCCGGACGATATTTCTGCGGCATTGATAGCGCGTACGCGCACCAGGTAGCGTCCGGCATAGATACCCTGAACGTCGAATGACGTGGTGGAGCTGCGCGGCACGTTAATCCAGTTCCCGTCGTTGCGGCGCCATTGCGCTTCATAGGCGATAGCGTTCTGCGCCTGGTCCCAGCTCACGCGCATTGTTTCGACGCTGATGTTCTGCTGAACAACTGAAAACGAACTGATAACGATGTTGGCGGGCGGCGACTGATTGCCTGGCGGGATCACGCTCACCGGACGCTGGTCAATGATGGCTCCGGTATCAATACGGGCATATTTATCCGGGTCGTGATTTGCGCCGGTGATTGTGAACGTGCCGTCGTTGTTATCCGTCACTGTAATAACGCGATACTGCTGCGCATAAAGTTCATCGGATTCGATTACCCATACAGCCTGAACCGCTGGCGTTTCGCTATATGCGGTCGTGACGGTTACCTTGTTGCCGGTTACCGCCTGAATGGTGCGGGACTGCGCGACACCAGAGGGAAGATTGACAATCATCCTGTCGCCTGCTGATGCGCCGGGTGACCTGTCCAGCGTCACGACACGACCATTAACAGCAGAGATACGACCTCCAAGGTCGCGTCCTGAGAGATTACGGTCAGCGACCGCAATGACATAGCCGGGCTGTGGAATGTTACCGTCTTCCCCTACATCGAAAGTAACAACGCGATCTTTGTTATTGGTAAGAATGCCCCAGCGCCCTTTTCGGTTCGCCTCCGACTGCCGGGTACAACCAATCGCGGTTATCTCAAGCTGGTTAAAGCCATAGCGCGCCACCAGCGCCTGCTCAAAAACAGGCTCCATGGCGTCAGAATAAGCGTTATCAGGATCGGACCATGACACCAGCGCATTGGTATAACGATTCTTTGTGGTGCTGCTCGAATAGGAAAACCGGCCATCAATAACGTTCGCATGCGTGTATGTGAAATCGACATCCCGCGGCATATCCGCCAGCGCCACAATCTGATCGTCTCCCCAGTAGGTCATACCACGGAAGATGGCAGCGAAATCACGCAGGACTGTGTAGGCGTCGTTCCGGTCCTGAATGTACACGTTGCAGGTATAACGTGGTTCGGTACCGTTGCCCCCTTTGCCGTCTGGTACCATCTGGTCGCAGTACTGTGCAACCGGGTAGAGCGTCCATTTGTCTATGTTCGCTGTTGTAAGACGATCTCCCAGGCCGAAACGGTCGCTAACCACCAGGTCATAAAAAATCCACGCAGGGTTATCAGTCCATGCCCATTTGAATGTCCCAAGCCAGGTACCGCTGTAAGTACGGGTTTCGGGGTCGTAAGTATCGGGCACACGGATAACACGTCCACGTGGTTCACAGGCAATCTGAGGGATTGAGCCATTGAACTGGCTGGAATCAAACTCAATGTACAACAGCGCTGTGTTTGGATAGCGCAGTTTGGCGTCAATGACCTCCGTATAACTTTGAAGCGTCATCGTATCGCCGATTTTGGCACTGTTTGCGTCAGCGGTGATTTTTCGCAGACGGATTGTCCAGGTGCTGCCGGCTTTCGGTAAATCGATGCGGTGGCTGCGTTCATAACCCGATGTGGTTTTCCCGGTCACATTGGTATCAAGGACCTTTTGCCAGCTACCGCCGTCCGTCTGAAGCTCCACCACATAGTTGATGGAGTATCCCACCAAATCCCCGTTGTCCTGCTGCTTGAAAAGCGACGGCCACTTCAGGCGCAGGCGAACCGCCGACAGCTGCGTGTTGGTGAAGGTATGCGTCCAGACTGTGTCGCTGGATACTTCGGTACCAACGCTGATTTCATTTTCTGTACCAGGTATTCCCTGAATGTAGTCCTGCGCCTGCGTACCCGGGCGAAACTCCCACACGACACCGCTGAAGTTCTCGGAACCATCAGCGTTTTGTAATGGCGTGCCGTCCAGATAGATATCCTTCTCGGTGAGCCCACCCGCGAATTCCCCTTCACCGAGAACCATCAGGATTTTCGCTTTCGCCACGGACTGGAGGTCGTCGGGCTGCTCAACAGGTGTGCGGGAACTCGAGCTACCGCCTTTACGTCCGGTAATTGTTTTCGCCATATCGCGCCCATAAAAAAAGCCACCCGAAGGTGGCCTGGTTAATTAATGATTTTTATTGCTGGTCTTCTACGTAAATCCCGGCAGATGCAACAGCACCGCCTATTCGCCGCTTACCATAGAGAACCGGCACAGGGTTTCCCTGAGAGGTTGTGTTCGTGACACCACCGAAGGCATAACTGGCCTGGTTATCTGCAGATTGCTTGCTGGCAAGCCCGGTAGTCTGTGGGGAAAGCATCTGAACAACACCGCCGATAGCCATTGAAGCCCCGACGCCCGCTACCGCCCCCCAGCCACCAGCAAACGCTGTACCGCCGATCCCTATCGCCGCCCCCCCCGTCATGAACGCAGCAACGGCGACAAGGGCAACGCCGAGGATTGTCTGAAAAACCCCGGCTCGTTTACTGCCGATGATCACCGGCGCTATGCGAATATCTTCTGCGCCTTTATCCATGCTGAGTTCGTCATCACAAAGATTCCGTTTTCCGCTGAAAACCGCATACGTTAATCCGCGCTGTTTACTGGTATTCATGAAACGCTCAAATCCCGGCACAATAACGCTCAGTGCGCGAATTGCCTCTTTGGGCGAGGCGACTGATAAACGATATTCACGCCCGAAGGTAGCGCCAAGCACGCCGTATAATCGAACAGTACGGACCGGCTCCATGTTGAGTAAGGCAGCCATATTCCCCCCATAAAAAAACCGCCACGGCGGTTATCAAAAACAGTCTTTAAAGCGAAGTATTTTCATTGTGCGCTCACGCCAGTAACCGCCGTATGGTACGCGCTGGCTCAGGTGTCCATAAAGGTGATGCAGTAGCATGTTGCCTTCCAGCAGGATGCCGGCATGATTCCACTTATCAGCCTGGACCTGCATGATCACCATATCGCCCGGTTTCGGTGTCCCGTCGAATTCACGAAATCCGCATTCATACCAGCAATCCTGATAGAAGTTGTCCGGGTGGTCGTTCTCCCACCATGGATAGTTAACGCGATAATCATGTAACTCGATCCCGTGCGTTTGGCGGTAATAGCTCATCACCAGCCCCCAGCAATCGTAAAAGCCGAGAACAAACGGGCGGCCTATCAGCGGTAACTCTCCCCGTGGCTGGATAGTGCGCAGATCACCTTCCGGCCAGCTCACAATATGCCAGGGTAAAAGCGTGGCGTCGCATTGCGCTTTATCCAGTTCGCTGGGCTGCGTGGTGGCGTCAGGATGGCTATGCACAATGGCGGTTATCGATCCCCAGTCTTCAGCGCATGCATAATCTTCTGGCGCCAGCTGGAACTGCTCCGTAGGTTCCCCTGCCTGATTACGGCATGGGAAATAGCGTTGAACTCGGCCCTTCTGCGCCAGTACACCGCAGCACTCTTTCGGGTACTCTGCGGCGGCATGCGCCATGATTGCATCGATAATTTTCTGGCGCATATCAGCTCCTGATTAGTGAAGTACCAGGGAAACCACCGAACGGCAGTTCTTCATTCTCACCGAAGCGCAACTTGCACGCCGTGAGCGTGCCGTTACAGACATCGAGCGAGGGATCATCGACAGGGTTATTGTTGTTATCGAAGTATCTGGTTCCGGCATAATCGCAACCGTCACCGGTTCGGTACTTATTGCGCATGCACCAGGTACACAGGGAATGAAGCTGGCGCGTGGGGATCATTTTACCCTGTAACGACATTGGGCTATCGAGCACGAATTCGACACTCTCGCCAGGAAGTTCGCTATTTTTCCCATCAATGTAGAAAACGCGCTTTCTGACCTGCGTTGGATCAGCTGCTGCATTACCTTCCGGGAAGTTCTTCGCGTCGAGATAATGCGAGTAGGTATCATGGATAGTGACTTTCGCCTGCAACATGTCGTCATAGGCCAGGCACAAAGCCGTAATTGAACTGTCGATATTGGCAACGGTCAGCGTTGGCTGGGCGCTGCTGCCGTCAGTTGAGGCTTCCAGCCCTTCAATTTGATACGGCCAGGCGGCATATTCTTCCCCCTGCCACCAGATGCTTTTCGCCTTCAGCTTTGATTCATCGCCACCAGCAGCGGCGATTTCTTCTTCCGTGTGCGGAAGGTTGTAGGCGTGGAATCGCAGCACATCATCCACGCCGAATGTAGAACCATCGACCTCGATAAGCCGGACTTTATTACCGGGTTCAAGGCTTTGATAGTCTGCTGTGATCATGGTGCATACGCCTGTTTGAATGTTGCGGAAATGGTCATGACTTTGCTGGATAAGGGCTGCGACTTGATTGATTCGGCCTCAATCCTGTAGAGCCCGGTTTCGCCAGGTGGGGATGTCCAGATGAATGACTTCGTGACGTGAGAACGAAAGAATTTCAGTGCCTTAAGCATGTCCGCTTTCTTCCCTGTTAGTGTGACGGGCCATGACTGTTTTTCAGGGTTGATGCCTTCCCCGGCAATCTGCTCATAGCCGTCGCCGAAGGTTGCGGTGCGGGTTTTATGGCTGAACGTTCCCTCCATTCCCGCCTGTATCTGCGTTCGCCAGGTGAATGTTTCGATTGCCATGCTTTCTCCGGGCATAAAAAAACCCGCCGAAGCGGGTTATCGTGATTTGGATGCATTCCAGATGAGACCACCAGGCCTCAATTGCTTCGCAATACCTTCGCGTACAGATTGGTCGATGGTTTGTTTATAGGCTCTGGACATCGCATCACTACCAGCTGTCGATTGTTGCTGAGAGTTCTGGTTCTGCACCGTAACAGACGTTTGAACAGTAACATTGCCAGCGCCAGCAGATTGCAATCCATACATTGGCGCGGTGCCAACATATCCGCCGTTTGCGTAACCCTGCGCACCTCGCATTAAAGCGTAAAGGTTGCCAATCCCCAGCGCGCTGGTAGCTTCTTTGGTGAAAACAAATTCGCCACCATGCACTACGCCTTTCGGCTGGTATTTGCCGCCGTCCCCGGTATATCCACCGACATCAAACTCAGGAATATAACCACCAGACCATGCCTGTATGCCGAAGAAATTCCCGACCGCCGTACCACCGAACGCCGATTTCATTCCGTTTACCAATGCCAACTGTGTAAGCATTTGGGCGGTGCCCTTCAGGAACGTTGTCAGGAATTCAGTGAAGCTGGCTTTGCCAGTTGTAAAATAATCGGTGAGCGTCGAAGCCATTCCCGTAAACGCATTGGTCGACAGGCTTTGCATCTGGCCATAAACATCGGTCGCACTGTCTTCAAACTCGGCCCATCCCTTTTGCGCGCCGGTAAGCCAGTCACCGCGCAGGCGATCTTCAGCATCATAATAATCATTCGCTGCTTTAAGCTGCTTCTGATAGCCCTCATCGGCAAGCGTACCGCCGGAGTTAATCCATCCAGAAGCAAGCTGGCTCTTTGCCAGTTCACGCTGCGCCTGTCGATCACTCATGCCGGCACCGCTATTAAGCGCAGCCTGTTTCTCTGACATCTGGGTAACATACTTCTGAGCGGTATCCATCCGCTTATTCAGTTGTTCCTGCGCGGTAATCTGATCACCCAGTAGTGCTTTCTGCCTCGCCAGCTGAAGAACCTGATCCTTGCTTGCCAGCAATGATTGCTCTTGTTTTGTCAGTGAGCGGGTTCTCGATGCCTCCTCCAGCACCTGGAACTTCGCCTCTGTAGTCCATAGCGCCTTCCGTTGCTGGCTGATGGTATCGTTCAAATCTTTATGCTGCTGGAGAGCGCGAAGCTGAGACTGAAGCGCCAGCAGCTCTGCCTGCTCCGAATCGGCTGTACGGTCTCCAGTTGAGACAGCCGTTTTCGGTTTTTTTCCACCTGTGCCTTTTTTACCGAAGGCCGCAACTTCAGCCCTGTCTTTCTGAGTCGTTGAACTCCCAACCTTGCGCGTTGTGTCCAGGTACTTAGATGCGCTGATGTCCGCTGCGTCCCAGTCTTTTTTAAGCTGTTCCACGCTGTCGCCATACGCGCCAGCCATCTGTTCGTTGTAATCCTGCCATCCCTTGAGCGTGTCCGTTTTCGCCCAGTCGGGGATCAGGTTAATCGCAGTGGCAATCGACGACGAGATGATCTGGTTCAGTTTCTGAAAGACCATGGCAACGCTGTAGTAAATAGCGTTGAATTCTTTCAGTGTGTTCGATGCAAGTTCAGCCACCCACTGGCCTATACTCTGCATCGCATCTGAAGCCCAGCCTTTGATATCAAGCCAAAGACGACCAAACGGTGTCAGGGAGTCATATGCCTGTTCTCCACGCTCCGCCATTGTGCTGCCAAACAAATCCATGGCCTGCGTGACCGCTGCCGTCTGGTCTTTCTGCTTCACCAGGTCATCGATGTGCTTAAGCTGCGACACCGTCAGGAAGTTATACTGTTCGTTCAGGGTCTGAAGCGCCTTTACCGGATCTTTTTCAATATCCTGATACGCCTTTGTAATGTCCTGTGCGGAGACTATGCCAGTTTCGACAGCCAGCGCTGTCGCTTTGGTGGCTTTCTCAAGCTGTTGCTGAGTCATTGAGCCGATACCAACCAGCTCTGTCATAAGCCCCTGGACAGTGCCCACCGTGGCCCCGGTTGAATCAGAGATTGACTGGGAGGAGGCCATAATCTGTAGCGCTGACGTGCCGGCAATGTTTCCGGTGCGGATGATAGCTTTATTGATTTCGTCATAGGCTGTGAAGTAATCAGATCCTGCCTTCGCTGCAAGGAGAACTGCACCGGCCAGGCCTCCAATCGCAATGCGCGCAGGTGTCACCATCGACAGCATCGCTTTCATGGCATTACCAATACCACCGAACGAGTCGCGCAGCTGACCACCCTGCTGAATGGCAACCATGTATACAGGCATGCCCGATGCCAGGGAGGTCACAATATCCGTCATTTGCATTGGCAGGTAACGCATGGCGTTGCGATATTGTCCGGCACTGATAGAACCTGTCTTCCAGGCGTTTTCCTGCTCTTTGAGCTTTGCAATCATCGGGGCGGCCTGGTCTGAAACACCAAGCTGGGCGGCCTTCAATTCCAACAGTTCAGCGCGGGTTTTACCAATCGCCGCGGTTTGGTCTTCCAGTGAGGAAATGAATGTTTTTGCCGAAGCCGCAGCGCGCTGTGCCGCCTGAGCCTGCTCAAGACGGGCCCGGCCTTCTGCTGTTTCGGACTCCATAACCTGGACTAATTTAGCGCGGGTTGTCTCCAGTACGCTGTTGTAACGCGTAAAGTCTTCATCATCCACCAGCCCTTTACCGCGAAACTTAGACAGGCTCTCCTGAATGGAATCGAGTTCATCCAGCGCTTTGTTAACCGGGCTGATTTTGTTGAGCAGAGTCTGAAGCTCCTGGCGTTGCTGCTTCAGGCTCTCGGTGTTTTTCTTCTGGTTGTCTATACCGGTTCGGAACGTACTGTTTAAATCGTCCGCTTTCTCTGCCGCCCCGGTAGCCGTACGCTGGAAACGGTCCAGTTCCTGGTTACCGCGCTCCAGTTCGCCGGTATTCACTCTCAGAGAAATAGTGGCGATGTCGTTGCTCATCCGGCCCTCTCTTTATGCATTATTTTAAGCGCGGTTCGCTCCATTATCTGGAGATCGGAAAGTGCGGTCGCCTCGTCGTCGACGGTATGGAGTCGCATTACCCAGGGCAGGACGTTGTAATCAATCCCGGTTGCGCCCCCCATGCCTGTACGCCACTGCGTGCTGACTGCCTGAAAGACACGGAACGCAGGCCAGACATCGGGCCAGACATCCACATATTTATCGTCGTAGTCATCCGGCGTGAGCCCATAAGGCGCCATGTCTTCCGCTGTGGGTTCAGGCGTATAAAACGCCGAGGCAACCGCAATCAGTTTTTTTCTCGATGGCCCAGCAGTTCGCGATAGTAGGTCTCGGTGATGGCCTTCATAGCCGCCGGGTAGTTTTCGATGAGTTCAGCCAGGTTATCGGCGTTAAATTTATCTGGCAGCGCCCAGCCGGCGATAATTTCCAGCAGGAAATCGGTCGCGGTTTTGCCTTCAAGTTTTTCCAGATTTGCCAGTTCCTTTAGCGGCTTGTGGTTAAACGTAAAGGTCAGCACGCCATCTTCATCACCAGCGCGCGGGATCGTGACGTTAGCCTTGAAAGTTGGTTTTGGCTGGAGGGTAAATTTGGTAGCCATAGTTTTCCCGTAAAGTTGCGGCCCCATGCGGGGCCGGGATTAATTAGCAGCGGTAATAGTGACGTTACAGGTTGCCGTTTTGTCGCTGTCGACAGTCGTGACGGTTACAACGGCATTACCTTCAGCGACGGCTGAGACCTTCCCTGACGCGTCGACCGTTGCAATCGCTTCGTCAGAAGATGTCCATTTCGTCGCTTTATTCGTGGCGTTCGCAGGTTCGACAGTAGCGGCCAGCGTGGCGGTTGCCCCAACTTCAATACTCAGGGACGCCCGATCCAGGCTGACGCCAGTTACCCCTACTGTCTCAGCTTTTCCCGAGTCAACCTTGTAGAAGGTCATAGCTGGCGATTGAAGGTTCAGCACAACGCTTACCGTTTCGACTTCGTTCACCGCCGTGGTCGGTGTGTCGTCAAACGACGCTGTAGCCGCCCAGTAGCGATTTTCTTTCGCTTTCGGCACGTACATATAAGCCGCCACGGTCTCTTCGTCTTCGTCCAGCTGGCGCAGCAGCGGATAGACCGGAAGCGTGGAATCATGCGCGATTGAGTAGGTCTGGGAGACCGCAGATTTGTAGGTATTCAGGTTGCGCTGGCGATCGTCGCTGAGGAACTGAATCTGCGTGGTGTTCTGATCACCACCGGATTTCGATACCTCTGTGATTTGCGGAAGCTCGGTCCACTCCTCAATCTTGCGAATAGAGCCAGAACCGCCGCCCGCGGCGTATTTGTTTTTGTTCGTGGTATTGATGTTGCGAAGGGTGACAGCGTTCTGCGCAATCGCATCGATTTTCGCGATGACGTTATCAATACCCGTCCAGTCGCAGCTCACGTGAACAATATCGCCAACTGCGATTTCGTCCGCCGCGCTGACGGTGATCACCGCGTGCTCTGCATTCGTTGCGCCAGTGAAGGGGATGGCGGAGCCATAGCCCGACGCCAGATAGACGTGTGCGCCGTTAGGCAGTGCGAAGCCCATAATGGTTACTCCTGTGAAATAAGAAAACCGGCACGATGGCCGGTGGTTTTGACTGGGGTCAGTTAATGATGTCAGCCCGGTAGTTCAGGCTGACGGGGATGGAGTAGGAAACATTGGTCGGGATGCCGCGAAAGATTGCGGGCGCGCTGGTGAGCCAGCAGGTAAAACCATCGCCCGCTATCTCCTGCCCTTCAGGAAATAGCGCTGCAACCTGACGCGCCAGCGCTACAGCATCCGTTCGCCCGGTTCCGGCGGGGGTCACAACATTAATCTGGTACACACCGGAATAAACCCGGCAATTCAGGCCAAGATCCAGAGTCCGGGGCGTTGCTGGCATATCGTGAACCGCAAGATAAATTCCGGTAGCTGGCGGCGTGAATTCGATATTTTCCCACGCGACGGTGATGTTCGATGCATCAGCCCAGTTTCCCAGCCTGGCGGCCATTGCCGACGCAATATCAGGAATCACTTTGGCACCTCCCTGACAGCTTCTTCAAAGAAACGCTGGAATTCTGCTGCGGTGATCCGCACCATCCCTCCGGGTGCCTGCGTGGAGTGCCCCATTTCAAGCGGGTATGCATACGGGACGTTGTTGCAGAAGTAGATGGATTTCATGCCGACCTTGAACAGTGACAGCGTATAGTTGCCCGCTGCTTTTGTCAGGTCGCCGGTCTTATCAATTCTCCCGGTTTCGTCTGTTGTCGGTGCATCAAACGATACCTGCCAGTTACCGCGAAAACGCCCGCCGGTGTAGCCTGGTGGCGCAGAGATATCCATACCATCCACCAGCCGGGCCTTTTTCTTCAGTCGCCCGGTTTTGGTGAGATTGTCGGGGTTCGCGCGTTGCGCCTCGTTATGGTAGTAAACAGCACGATTATAGGAAACGGCTGTCTGGTTAACTTCCCACAACTCCGGATTGCCTACAGGCGACATCATCACCAGTTGGTTTAGTATTTTAATGCCGACAGCACGCACCACTGCTTCCTGATTGGCTTTGGCCTTATTCACGAAAGCCGTGATTTCAGCCATGAAAGCGGCGTTCTCGCCCATGTTATGCCCTCAGTTGCGCTTTGTAGCAGAGCACCAGAGCAGCAGGTTTTGCCGGGTTCGGTTTGACAACACGGTATGCGGTGCCGTCAATATCGACCACATCGCCGATTTTAATTTCCTGCTCTGCCGTAAAAACGATCCGCACGTCGCCGTTAACGATGACCGTTCCATCAATTTCGCCCGGCGCGTATTCGGTTTTCACGCCCACCGCGAAGAACTGTACCGCATCAGTTTTATGCTCAACGCCGCCGACAACCGTTACTGAGCCCTTGCGGGTGACGTTGTATGATGCCCCGTTCTGCCTGAGCATGCGGGTTGTTCTGGCCTGCATCCGTTGGTAATCAATAGGCATTTGTCAGCGCCTCTCGATTTGCAGATTTATAAAGTCAGATTTGAGTGATTCGATAGCGCCCACCATAACGTACGGCAAACCACCGCTATGCCAGGCATCCATAACCGCACCACCATCATCAATGAGCAAAATCGCCATGCTGCGATAATTGCCTTCGCGAGCAGCATGAAGTGCCTCTTCCAGAAGCCTTATAACCTCGGTTCGGTTATGTTCCAGATCGGCATCTTTTCTGCTCGTCAGGTTAATAACTTTCAGGTCCGGCATTTCATGCCCTCTCAGCAAATGCATTGATGGCGTAGCCACGACCACCAGCGAGGTCGCCCAGCAGCGCCATGACAGCAGGATAAGACGGGGTAAAGACTTCGCCATCTGCGACCGCATAGGTCATGGTGACGGCACCTTCCACACGTTCAGTTTTCACCGCAGCCTCGCGCACGCTGGAAAGTAAATCGCCGTCGATTGCCTCTACTGCCAGCATGCACTGCGCGGTAATCACCTGCCGCGGTACTTCATCCGGCGGAAAATCATGATCGTCCAGAATGACATTTACGCGTGGCCATGCCAGCGGCTGGCGTGGGTCAGTTTTTGAACCAATCCAGTCCAGCCCTTCCAGGTAGTCCATCGCTTTAATAAGCAGCGGTATAAGGCTGTCCGGCAAATCTATGCCGCGTAGCGCGCCGAATGCGGTTAAATCGGCTTCAGTGGCATAGCTGTTGGCATCCGGGGAAGTGATATCGGTATTGATCATCGAATCATCCAGTTTATGGGGCTTTCGCCCCATGCGTTATTCACCGGAAGGCGCAGTGAAGGTGATGTCTTCAGTGGTTTTCGCCACACCGTCAACCGTACCGGTTACCGTGAAGGTGCCAGCCGCGTCTGATGTGAGTTTCACCGTTGCACCACCAGCAGAGCCGGTTTGAGAACTGGCCGTGCTGAGCGTGCCGCCTGTGGAGGTCCACGCGACAGTTTTACCGGATACACCGGAACCGTTCAGCGTGAACTTCAGGGACACCGTTACCGCGTCAGTGCTGTCAGCAGTTGCGGACGTTTTATCCGCTGACAGCGTTACTCCCCCACAGCGGATTCCAGTTTGATCAGCACACCAGCAGTGGATTTGTTGCTGGTGAAGTGCTTCTTCCAGTTCGCACCAGTACCGATTTTCGTCAAGTCAGGGTTTACACCCTTCGTTTCATCCCAGCTATAACCCAGCAGTTCAACGTTGACCGTGCCTTCTGCACGATAGCCGATTGCAAGGTTCTCCTGGTCATTGATGTCGTAGGAACGGAAGCCCGGAGCCTGTGATTCTGTTACAGACACTGCACCGGCCACCAGCCCCAGAATCGCATCAACGGGCATAGTGTCGGTCACCAGAACAGGTTTGCCCAGAGTACCTGGCTGACCGCCGTAAACCACCACGCCAGCCTCTTCGTAGATTTTGTTGTCGATAGCCTGATCAACAATGTCGAAGTAGGTAGTGGAATGCATAACGAACAGGGAGACGCGGTTAAATTTATCGCCATAGGTGCGAAGGCCACGCGTCAGCGTTTTCTTGCCGTCAGTGGCAATGTCCGCAGTAACGGTCATTTCGGAGTTCGCGCCAATGGCAGCAATCAGCCCCTGAAGAGCATATTTGATGTAGCCTTCCAGAGTAGCATCAGCAACATCGACACCGATCACTTCAGAGAATTCATCAACAGAGCGACCACGACGTTTAAACGCCTCTTCAGTGGTTTCATACGGGCCGTATTTCCAGGGAGCTTTAATGCTGACCGACTCACCAGCACCGATTTTTTTACCCGTTACTGGGTCAGTAGAGTTAACATCGCGAGACTCGATAGAACCGCCAACTTTATAGAAAGCACGCTTCCGTAGATCACCCTCAATCAGTTCGTTATCGAGGATGATTGCACCGTTAGAGGCGGTGTTAAATACCTCCAGATTATCCTGGCGGCGTTCAAGAAATGCGGTCTGCGCGAGGTCGTCGTAGATAATCAGATCGGTGTTTACAGTCGTAGTCATTGATTAATCCTTACTTAGGCAATTTGAGATAGGCCTGCTGGCCGTGTTTGCGGATGTAGTCCGCTTTATCGCTGGCGCTCATTTCGGAACGTTTCAGGCTGCCACCACCGCCACCCGGCTTATGTCCACCAGCGCCAGTACCTTCTGCGCGCGGGAACAGGTGCGGAGCCGTCTCCTTAAGAGACTCCGCCCATTCGAGGGGGCTTAGTGGGGTTTTGCCATCTTTGCCGAACAGAACATCGCCATTTGCATCAACTGCTACGGCCTCGCCTTCGTCGTTGAGCTGGAATGTGCCTTTGGCACGTAAAATCAGATCGTCTGATGCTTCCGGCAGCGCGCCCGTCTTCGCTGCGGCGGCGCGGATTGCATCACCCAGGACGCGATCCCGGAATTTGTTGGAGAACGCTTCAGCTTTATCCGCGCGCTCATTTGCTGCTTTGATTTGCTTATCGACATCGGCACGCATGCGCTCGGTGCGCTTATCAAGCACCTCGTCAATTTTTCCGGCAGCGATAAGCTTCGCCTCTTCGTCGTCGGAAAAACGCTGCAGAATGCCGCGTACAGCGTCCGGGTCGATACCGTCAAAGCGTGAAAGGTTTTCTTTCTGCTGTTTTATGGTGCCCAGCAGTTCGCTATTTTTCGTTTTCAGGCCCGTGACTTCGCTGGTCACGCGCTCATCAATCAGCTTCTGGATTTCAGGGGTGATTTCAATACCACCGCCACCACCAGCACCTTCACCATTGCTTTCAGGCGCGTAATATTTCAGAAGCATTTGTCGAATTAACATAATTTCCCCTCGGGATTTTGTCGGGCCTCGCCCATAAAAAAGCCCCGGCGGTTGCCAGGGCGTGAATCAGGTGATGAATATTAGCTATCAGTCGCTGATAGCTGTCTGAGTTCCTCGAGTGAGAGCCACTCGCCTTTATCCGTAAACATTTCCCCCACTTCGATTTCCCCTGCGCGGAACATCCGGCCACGCTCAGAGCCCAGAACCTGATCCTGCCGCTGCGGCGACTGGCGCTTCAGCCATTCGATATACGTCGTCTTCACCGGAACCTGTCCGTCCATGCTGGCGCGCGTGCCTTCGTCCATCTCATCAATATCGATGCCCAGTTCCCTCCATGACTTCAGGATCAGCGTTTCGGTTGAGCGGCAGCAGAAATGAATTTTCCCTGGGCCCTGCAAATACGGCACCTTGTGCCCTATCGGCTTGTTCTCCAGCGTGTAGCGCAGCAGGTCGCGAATAATGCAGTCGTGGCTGGTTTTGTTGTCCAGCGTAGACAGCCACTGTTTCCCCTTCACAATATCGCTGTTGGAGGCAGTGAAGCTGTTCCGCGCGGTAGCGGCCAGATGATTCACCGCCGTCTTTGCAATGCTCGCCGCGTTGACCCTGCTCATTTGCAGCGCGCCGTCTCGGTAATCTTTGTTGGCGTGCCCTCGTACATTACGCGCGATGGCTTCCACCGTATCGCCGGCCAGATATCCGCGGCGTATAGCGTTCGTGATACGCGCCAGCCTGTCCGACTCCAGATTACTCGCCCACTCACTCAGCAGTCGCCCCTGAAAAGGCTGAGACATCGCGGCGGCGTAAACCATATCGGCGGTAATTCCCTGCATCGGATAGCGGGAAAGAACCTGTGATGGCAGAAGGGAGTCGAACAGGCTCACCTGATAACTGGCCTCGTTCTTTGCCAGCGTCAGCAGCTCATCCTGTAAACCAGTGTGCATCGATGCAACGGCCTGCTGGTTAAGCTCGCGCACACTGCCCAGCAGACTTTCAAGACGCGTAACGGTGAAGCTTTCAGGCGGCAACTTGTCCAGCGCATCCAGCAGACGCGCCGACAGGTCAGCGTCTGTTTCGTTCAGCAGCTTAACCATCCGGTTAGCCACGCCCGTCGCATAACGGCTAATCCAGACGGAATGAGCAATGGCCTCATCCCGCAGGCTTTCGTTTACGGTTGCCATATCAGCCCCCGGTCAGCGTGGGAGCCTGATTGCGAAGCGCATCAATCACATCATCCGGGCTGTCCGCCGGGTCGATGAGGTCGAGCTTCTGAAGCGCCCGAATCATGTCACTATCGCGCAGCGCGCCGGACTGCCAGGCGTTCACAATAGCGGCTACCATGCCAGACTCGGCAACTTTAGCGATGAATTCCTGGTTGATGGTGTAGGCAGGCTCATCGCCTTTAATCCCCAGATACTTCGCGCACCAGCCCAGTGCCAGCGTGTAAGCCTCGGAAACGTTGGAAACGCAGATACCCAGTACTGACGTTGATGCACTCTGCTCGCCGCTGGCCTGCGTCGCCGTTTTCGCCGTGGTGTTCTGCTCAATCAGCCGAGCGCCAAGCTGCACCATGTAGTCGCGCTTGCTGTCCATGGCCTCTTTCGCCAGCATGTTCGGCTGAGCCTGCGCATACCCAAAAGAGCCCTCTTTAGGCAAAAGAAGTGGTGAGCGGGAACCGATTTTGACGCCTTTCTTTTCGAGGTGATCGCGCCATCCCGTATCTAGTCCGGTGATATACGGCTGGACCTGTCCGCAGAACCAGACGCTATCTTCATAATCTGCGCTGTTGCGGTAATGCCCATGGTTAATTTCCACCAGCGCAGCCAGTGGTGAATCATCAATCGTCGGATCGTTGTTTTGGGCACCTACAAACGTGAACGGGATTTCGTCCCAGTAATCCATTCCTTTTGGCTTAGGATGGTATTCGCTATCGACGGTATAGGTTCCGCTTGCCGTTCCTCCTGAACGGCGCCAAACACGGCAAACAAATTTACCGTCCTCCAGCGCCAGCTCACGATACTGAATCTCGTCCTTGTAAGCGTAACCGTCTGGCTCTTCCACACATTCGCGCAGCACCACCAGCACCAGTTGATCGCGTCCGTTAATGCGCTTTGTTCGCCAGTTGATGATGTTCTCTGCCGGATAGCGGAGGATGATCGCTTCGCTGGACACTTCAGCGTAATCAACGTAGATGCCCTCTCGCGCAACCTCCAACACGTTCTCTGCCACAAGCTGCGACTGCTGATAGATACTGGTACCGGCTCCGTCTGCATTATCTAACAGGTATTTCAGCTTCTCGGATCCATTGAACGTGGGGTCTTTTCGATACGCCATGCCAAGCATGCCAATCTTCGTATTACCGGCAATGGCGTAGAAAACTGCGCGGCTTAGATAGTCCTCATTGTGTTTGCGGTTGCGTGTGGATTTATCGGTAGGGTCGAGTAAAGGCAGGTATTTATTACCCGCAGCCTTCACGGCCTCCACTCCTTTGCAGAAATCCCGGAATTTCTTCCAGGCAGCAGAAGCCGCCCGGTGTTCTGGTCGAACCCAGGTGATGTCGTCGTTTGCCATATCAGAAAGTAGTATCCAAAGAGATAGAGAAAGCGGGTTTCGGTGGATTATGCAGAACCGCATAACGTGTACCGTCCCAGTCGTGATCTTCCTGTTGAGTGTCTACATCGTCAGGATTTTTACTGTCGCGAACCAGTACCGGGATGCGACTTATCCAGCCTCGGCAGTAATCGAAAACGTAGAATGCCGGTTTTTCAGGCATGCCCGTCTCAAATTTTTTGCCTTCAATGACTGCTTCCAACATATCGGCGAACAGGGCAGCCCCATTAACACGAGATCCCGGCTTCTTATTGGCCTCGAGCCATTTAACGCCTTGTGCTTCCATCTTCTGAGCAATCGACAACTCATCGTCGCCAGTGTTGTAAATGGCGCTGTCTGCCGGGCCTGGAGCAACCCTTTTGCAGATACCCGGCATAATGTTGAGCTGCCCCTGAGTTACACCATCGAGTTTGATTTCATCAGGCTCGTCTACTTCCAGCCCTGTAAGCCGTTTATCAACCCACGCCACGCCTTTTGCGACGTTAGTTGATGACATGTTCAGGCCTTTGTTCAGTTCGTCAGGAGGGCAACCGTACCATTCGCCAATCAGAATCAAAGAGCCTGCAGGTGGGCAGAACTGGCGACCATCAGACAGTGTTGCAGCAGTGCCATCGGCACGCGCCCACCAGAGGTTTGAGAAGGGTTTCGACTCGCCCCAGTCATGAGAACGGTCAACAGCCCAACTGTCTGGTATGCGAAACGGCTTAATTACATGCAGCGAAGCATTCCACAGGTGATCGAAGCGCCCACCGCTGGTTACATCCCATGAACCCTCTACCCAAGCTTTTCGTCGGTTCGGGTCTTTGATTGCCATCAGGGTTGCAATGTATTGCGGGTCGAGATAAGGGTTCTCTTTAAATGAGCCGTGAATTGCGACGCGTGTTAACGTCACATCCTCTTCTCGCTCGGTCTGAGGATTAAAGACCTTCTGCGTTTCTCGAATGATAGTGCCGCGTGGCGCAGGCTCTATGAAGCGTTTCTTCACCCAGGTATGGCCAATGCCAAACGGGTTTGTTGTGCTGAATGTTTCGAGCGGAATCGGCTTTAACAGAGAGCCATCATTCAATGGGTAGTTCTCAGGTCGGAACGATGAGCGTCGACAAGAGAACATCATCTCGTAAAACTCAGATGACTGTTGCTTCGTCAGTTCGTTAAAACCGATAAAGGGAAACTCCTGCCCGTGATAATCCCAGTAATCTCCCTCTTCTTTTCCAAAACGGAATAGTAGCTCTTCACCTGTTGGCCATATCCACCGTAATTCACTGGCCGATGCCAGATAGCGTGCGCCGTCGTTAAACAGGCGGTACATGCGTTTTGACTGCGTGATGATGTCAGTAAGGTTCTTATACTCGGTATCGAAAATGACACCGCGCCAGAACGAGCCATAGCCCAGACCAACCAGGCGACGGAAGCGCGCCAACTGCGCGGCAGTCTTGCCAGGGCCACGAGTTCCTTCGTAAAGAATTTCGTTACAAGGGCAACTCAGGGAGAGCGACTGCGATCCCGGCAGAGGTTTCCAGACGGCTTTGTAATTCATCCACCAAGAACCTCGCTCTGTTGCTTCTGGGCCGCAGCTTCCCATTCATCCACATTGTCACAGGTCGGAACCGGCATAATGCTGTGGGTAGCTGTGACCTTCTGTTCCACCTGCTCTTTGAAGGCCTGCACCTTGATGTGCTTGCCGAGCAACTCTAGGTTTTTCACCTTATCCGGCCACTTAACCTTTTTGAGGATGGTTTCTGCCTTCTCTTCGTCGAAGTTCTGGATCGTGGTGCTGATGTCCAGGCCAGTGAGCGACGTTCGCCACGACCTTGGCCATAGGCTGATAGCCTTCAGGCTTCCATCGTCGTTGAGAATGTCCAAAACATCCATCTGATCGATCTCAACTAAGCGCCTGAGCACATAATCAGCATCAACACCAACATCTTTATTGCGCTTCGTTTTGAGTTCGGCGATTCTGTTTTGAATGTCAACTTTTGACAAGTTCTGGGCGGCTATACGGTTTGCAGTCTTTACGCTGTACCCCGCCCGAATAGCCGCTTGCGTGGCGTTTAAATCGATGAGGTACTCGCGACAGAACATTTCTTGTTTGTCGGTGAGTGCCATTTAATTACCTCTGGGGGATGATATGGGCAATGTGAAAATTTACGCGGGTTTGGTTAATGGTGATCTTATGCCAATCATCGAAGATAAGACCTCTGAGGAGATCGTTAAGGCCTTTACAGGCGACGATACCGGCGCCCCTACATCTGGAGTCACAATTGAGGTTGTTACCGAGATGGGTTCAAAAGTTAAAATTTACATACCCAATAGCTCTGCTTCCTCAAGCGTATACATAGACGGCAAGCGAGTTTGAAATTAGATAGATAGTTGCTTCTGAAGCTCGCCCCAGTCCGGTTTTGCCATTGTGGCCGCCTTTTATTTTTTCACACAGATAGCCTGAGTGTTTGTGGATCGAGCCGTTTCAAAACTCTTGAGAAACTCAGCTTTTGCAGCTTCGCTACTCAGCAAGTTAACAACAACAAAAACTCCATATCTGAATCTTAGAAGATCATTATTTACTCAAGGTTATAGTTGAAAGTTATGGTTTGAGATGCACGTACGATGGGCATCTTTCGACGATCGTGTGGGGGATGTATAGATTGAATCCTTTACGTTGTTGCGTAGCCTGTCACAAAAACCACCACTGCGGAAAATATGACCATCCACATGGTTTTTTTATAGCCATTACCGTAAGTAATCATCGCCAGCCCTAGCAGCAGGATGCTCAGGACCGGCCAAGTATCTGCATAAAAATCATTCATGATGTTTCATTTTATATAGCGTAAATGTCATTAGGTTTATAACACACGTAAAGGCATGTAGTTTTCGTATTTTACGTATGGCTAACCATCCCAACAATGTTAAGCTTTCCAAAGCCAAAAAGTCTCCTCTAGGATGGAAGGATTTTTTGACAATAACAACGTAAGCATAGACGTTCTCGCCCCACCCTCTGTGGGGCTTTTTTTTGCCCATCGACTGATTTTATCCCATTGAGGGTATAACACTTTCCATATCCGCTAATGGGGTTATTTAGATATCATAGAGGTTAGCCTTTACCTGGAACAAACCATCTGACACGCGAATCACGTTAATGATTAGTTAATTTAATGTTAAATTGTCTTGCTATGTCTCATTCCTTACGCCACTCTTTGACGAGGACACAAATACAACAGTTGCTTATCCTGTTACCGGGGATGGTGATGTCTCATCCCACGGTCTTTTCTCTTAACTTATAAACTCATATACATTATCAAGCCCACCAGCAGATGTGCTTTGTAATGGCTATTTCGCAACGCGAGTATTCTCTATGTCCCGAATGCTCGCTTTGTCTATGTTGCACTTCCCCAGAGCAGCCAGAAGGCTGATATTCAAATTCAGACTGTCCCCGTAGGTCAGCGGATCGGGAATGGGGGGTTGTGGTGTTTCAGATGTCAGGCTTGGTGATATCTGAACGTACGGTATCGGAACGTAAACTGTCCGCGTATTGCCGCAGCCGGTTAGCAGCTGCAGCAGGAACAGGCTGGCGAGCGCAATCATCATCCGCAACAGCCACTTTAATATCTGTCGCGGCTCCCGATGCGACCAGTGTGATCTGCTGCTTTGCATGCTGATTGGCCTCGGTGATGTTATTCATGATGGATACAGTACGCAGGATGTTTGAAGTGATTGCTTCAGTAGAATCGGCGCGTTGCTCTGCACCATCGGCTCGCTGCTTCTCTTCCTGGTATTTGCTGTGATAGTGATATGCTGACCAGATAAGGCCGCCAGCCAGCGACATAATGAAACCAATAATCAGAACCAAATAACGAGTAGGCATCACGCACCATCCAGACAGAGCTGTTTCTCTGCACCACGACGCGTAACAAGTCCAGGGAGAACTTTCCCGCCGCCGTACACCCAGCGCGAAAACTGGTCACACGCTTGTACAACTTGCCCCTGTCGTAACAACTGGAACATCGTCGATTTCTGCATTGCGCCGCACCCGGCGTTAAACGTGATAGACGTCACAGCCGAAAAGGTGTTATCGCTGAGTTTCCGCCCATTACCGTATGAATTAACACAACGTTCAGCCTCCAGGATGTTTCGTTCCCAGTCAGCAGCAATCTGCGCATCAGTCTTTCGCACGCCCGCTTTTACACCGTGAGTATTGCCAACCCCATCAGTGAGTTTTGCGGCCGGACAAACATACGGATCACGGCGACATCCTTCCGCATTACCGATTAACTCCAGACCTTGATCATTCGTGCGGACGTTACCGTTGCCCAGAACGATGGCGATAATCGCAGCTATAGAACAAAGAGCGCCAACGGCTCCCCCTTTTTTTGCCAGTTGAGCCATTATTCACCTGCCTTTGTCAGAGCATCAGCGACAACGCTGACCGCTGCCGGACGTTCGGATTTTGGTTTATCACTAACACCTTCGAGATAATCGCGAATCATCTTCGTTCGTTTCTCATCCTCTTTTCTGCGTCGGCGCGCATCAAGACGCCCGTTGACGTAAGACACCAGCGAGATAATCAGGCCAACAGCCCCAAAGAACATGTAAACCATGTCCTGCGTTGTGAAGCCCAGTGCAGCGGCAAGAGTTCCCAACCACGCAAAGAACTGCGTGAATATGTTCCCTGAGTGATCATTCATTTTCATGGTCTCTCACCTCGCGGTGTGCGGGTGCTGTATGTAGGGGTCAGGCTCTCGGTATGAATTTAACGATGAAGCTCATCGGTGAGGGTTACCGGAGCCTGAAATAAAAAAGGCCGCCAATCGGCAGCCAGATGATTTTTAATAGTTACTGATACCCCTATCTGATATCGTTAAATCGCCAAAAAAATAACCAAATCAGATAAGGAGCTATTGATGAGTAATGTTCCCTTTAAATGCCCTGGCTGCGGACATAACCTGACTGTACGTAGCGGCATTGAAATCAAGAGTGTAGATGATATTGAAGGCTCCACCTGCACCAATTGTGGGCGAACTGTTCACAAAGACGATGTCGCTAAGCAGGCTCGTGATCATGCAGAGAAGATCGTCAGGGACATGCTCGGGAAGCACTTCAAGTAACGCCGGTATCTTACTTTCCATCATGCTGGTATCTGCGGTAATAGACGCCAGCATTTTTGGTTTCCCCATTGCAGACACCTCAGGTTGATAAATTAGAATTGATAAATTCGACAGAAGCATTCAGCGTGAAACACTACAACCAGTCGATGTGAATTCAGAATCGGGGCGAATCATTGAGAAACGCCCCCAGCCTGCCAACGGACTTAAAAGCACCCAAAAGTCAGCTTGATGGCCACATGTCAGGAAAAAGCCTTTCTGGTGAAAGTGGCATGCGTAGATTTTCATGGCTTCCTCCAGAAACGACAAAGCCCCACGGGGTTAACCGCAGGGCTTGAATGAATTCTCTAACGAATGAGCATAATATCCCATCGTTGGGATAAGATTAGTCCATTTTATTCAATCATGCAATACTTCGTTGCCATCATGCTGCCAAAACTTATTAACAGCCCTCTATCGTGTGACCGACTTCAATGCAGCATCAGCCTGAGATTCCTCAATATGGCACTGGCTTACCAGAAGCTCATACAGCGGCTTAAAGTTCCGTGACCATGTCGGTTGGCTTATTGTCATCACATCTTCACACAACGCCTTACGCACGTTCTCTGCCGGGAGCCTGGCATAACCACGGCCTGAGCATTTACCGCACTCCTTCATGACTGGCACGCCCTGGCGATCCGTTTCTTTCTTATCGAGAACTTTTCCCTTCCCGTGGCACCGGCACGCATTGCTGATAACACCCTTTCCGTTACAGGCAGAGCATAAAATCTTCGCAGTCTCGCGAACCGACTTCCATTCTTCCCAATACGACGGGCACACGCCTTTCGTAATCTTCGCCCATGCCGGTGGCTTGCCGTCGGGATACTGAACCTTATTTGTGAAGACATCTGCTTCGGTGAAGCCACTACCAACGCAGCAATCGCATTGCCGGACACTTGCCGCACTGCGCGTATAATCCTGATACGCAAAAGCGCACATAATTTCGAGAACGCGCCGGCGAACTGTTTCATCGAGTTCAGTAACTGATTTAAAAGGTCGGGAGATTTCAACGGCTGAATCATAAAGCGCCTCCAGCGCCCGGTCCGGGCTGCTAATGCCAATTTTTGCCAGGTAGAGATCGAAGCCAAATCCACACTGGGCGCTTACCAGCCCCAGCGCGGCCATCACATCTGTTCCGGTCAGGTTATCGGTTGCCGTCGCCCGCGATGAGTCACTGAACATCGGAGACTTGGGAGCAAAGTATTTTGCGATTGATTCAAGGTTCATTTCATTGCTCCTGCTTTCTGAATTAAACGAGCGGCGTTACGGATAATGCGATAATCAGTCAGAACTGAGCCGGGGAAGCGGTAGAGGCGCAGTCGCTGCCAGCGAGTTTTGAGTGCTGCAATTGTTTCCTTTTTCACGCGCCCTCCATTTCAGTGATTGTTAATTCGAGTTTCCCGCCTTTAACGACCGGCATTCTCTTCACGCTGTAGTAATCAACCTGCTGGTCATCAAGCCAGAAACCGGATTTCGTCAGCGCATCGAAAACGGCTTTTTGCAGGTTATCCAGATCCCGGCGGCGGCGGTCCGGCATATGGCATTCGATGCGGATTTTCACGGGTGTTGCCAGGCCAATATCCAGCATCGCGTCTTTGACAATTCTGGCGACGCTGTCGCGGTACGCCTGCCCTTCTGCGCTGATGTGCGTGCGCCCGCGGTTATGCCGGTAGTAGCGGTTGTTGCTCGGTGGCCACGGAAGAGTAATTCGATATTCGTTCATGATTTAATCAACCCCGCTTTCAGCCAGATAACCTGCGTGCGGGCCATGCCTTCCAGCGCGCACTCCTTTGCATAATTCGCATCCACATGATGGGTGCGGCGGTCGATTTCATCGTGACAAGCAGAACACGCGATAGCAGCGATAAGGTCAGGCGGTTTGATGCCCGTACCGCACAGACCAGCCAG
Organism: Pseudocitrobacter sp. 2023LY-00077; assembly: GCF_055796175.1. Lineage (NCBI taxonomy): Bacteria > Pseudomonadati > Pseudomonadota > Gammaproteobacteria > Enterobacterales > Enterobacteriaceae > Pseudocitrobacter > Pseudocitrobacter sp. 2023LY-00077. Next base: position 26,029 of record NZ_JBSPEI010000029.1, read on the forward strand.
TCGAATATGCGCCAGCACCGATGTTTCAGGGTTGCCATTGCATACTCCAGGAATACGCACCTGGCATTCACGCCCGCGGGCTTCTTTACGTAAATTAGCCATGTTCACCCCCACACCCGGTTACGCCAGCGCTTATCTACGCGTGGAGGTTTTAGGGATGTAGGCAGGTAGGCGCTGATGGTCCACGTTGTGAAATCGGGATTCAGGCTGCGCTCGGTCTTTACACCGCGCGCCCGATATTTATCCACCAGCTCGTCGGCCTGCTCGGTGGTGCAGTTGTCATGCTGGAACCAGCTATATTTCATCTGATTACCCCGCGAAGCCAAGCAACTGCGCGGCGGCGTTCTCGGCCTCTTGCTGCGAGCGAAATGAGCGTGACAATATCCAGCGCCACAAAACATCGAGCGCGGCTTTGTACAGCTTCTGGAACTCGATTTCGCCCATATTGGCGAAAGAGATACTGCGGGGATGCTTTCGAAGTGTGCCGTCCGGCAACTGAATGGCGTCGTAATGGCCGGCCTCGACGATTACCCATGCACGGTATGCATCGAAGGACTTGCACAGACTAATGCCATTGGTAACGCGGCGGTTGGCGACCTGCTCCAGATACTGTTCAGCAGCATCCAGAAGAGCGCCGCCGTTGCCACCATAAGCCGCCAGATATTTGGCATAGCCGGTAACGAGTTTGCGTTCGTTGCTGGAGATTGTGCCGCCGGTAGGTTCCCAGTAATCGAAACCCAGATTGAGAAGCGCGAAGAAACGACGATGGAACGCCGGATTGCGCACTTTTTTGAACTCAGCCACCAGAACGTCGCCGAGCTTGATTTTTGATTGCAGGATATCGCTGGTCTCGGGCGTAGCCGAGATCAGTATTCCTGTGTGGTGCTTAATGAGTTGTAGTTCGTGCGCCATGGTCTTCTCCGTGGCGCATCAGGGGTATAGGTTGTTCAGGCCTATGAAGTAATCATATCAGATGGTGGTATAACTCGGTAGCCGAGACGTGTAGCAAATTGCATAAACCCATTCAGGGTAAAAATCTCCTCATCATCGAGAAGTGGGCGCAAAGAAACTAAACCATTTGCGCGGTAAACCAAATATCTTCCATTTGAAGGGAAGCTATAAACGACTGTCTTATCAACTCTTCTGACCACGTCATACCACTGGTCTTCTGATTCAGTAATACTCACATTCTCCCCCAGAGCGACTCATTGACGCTGTTATTATTTACTGGAGCAGCTAGGGAAACGCAGGATGCGACACTCTTTAAAACTGCACCACAATAGCTTTTAAGCAATCAATAAAACCACTCGTCGGCGCTTTCCCATGTCTCCTGCAGGATGCGTTCGACTTCCTTCTTTTCGCCACCGAATACAGACAGGCCATCACTACTTGCTCGTTTAATAGTTAGCTTGCAATCATTGTACTGTTGGCTCAGACGACTAAGTAGTTCGGCCTCCAAGGCTGGCACAGCGCCGTCAGGAAGTTTTTTAGTGCGATCAATGGTTAACTCAACTCTCATGATTCCCTCCTTATTGATTTACTGTATGAATATGGGTCTTCCCTTGTTGTGGTGGCTGAAGGCATGATAATGGTGTATTTAATCGCCAGAGGTCACCGCCATGGACGAAAAGTCCCTCTACGCTCATATTCTCAACCTGTCCGATCCGTGGCAGGT